>JAKSIB010000003.1 GCA_024399065.1 Fibrobacter sp.
GTGCTAAGAAGATGGACGTCCTCAAGGCTGTCCGCGCTATCACCGGTCTCGGCCTTAAGGAAGCTAAGGACCTCGTCGAAAAGGCCAACAGCGTCGTTAAGGAAGCTATGCCGAAGGCTGACGCTGAAAAGCTCAAGAAGGAATTGGAAGATCTCGGAGCAAAGGTCGCTCTGAAGTAATGCTTTCACTTCACTGAATCTTTTTTACGCCAATCGCCTGCACTTCCGTGCGGGCTTTTGGTGTATTAAGATTTTCTGCTTTTTCTACCGAAAAAAGCCCATGGCAGCAAGGTCAAGAAGATAGTCATTCTTAATATTTTTCTACCTTTGGTGCCAACATTTAGCTCTTTACCGGATGAGGTATTTCAAATGACCACGGAGAGAAAGTCATACTCCTCCAACAAATTCCAGTTGGAACTCCCGTACCTGATTGAAGTCCAGAAGGCTTCGTACGAGCAATTCCTCCAGAAGGATATTCCGCAAGAAAAACGTCTCAAGGTTGGCTTGGAACGCGTGTTCCAGGACATTTTCCCGATTACTGACGTCAAGGGTCTCTACTCCCTTAATTACGAAGGTTACTATTTCGGCATCCCGAAATACAGCATCCCCGAGTGCCGCGAACGTGGACTTACTTACTCCATGGAATTGTTCGCCACTCTGTCTTTGCAGATTTTTGAAGAAGACGGCGAAGACCGCAAGCTCAAGGAAGAAGTCAAGAATGACGTTCTCGTTTGCGAACTCCCGATCATGACTGAAAATGGTACGTTCATCGTCAATGGCGCTGAACGCGTTGTCGTTTCCCAGTTGCATCGTTCCTACGGTGTCAGCTTCGACAAGGAAATGCAGGTTACCGGTCGTGACGACTACAAGAGCCGTATCATCCCGCACCGTGGTGCTTGGGTTGAATTCAACACCGAAGGTGACATCCTTTACCTCATCATCGACCGTAAGAAGAAGTTGGCTGCATCTGCCATGCTTCGTTGCATCGGATTCGAAACCACTCAGGACATTCTCAAGCTCTTCTACAAGAAGACCGAAACTGTCAACGTTGCTGAAATGTCCGAACAGTTCGATGAAAACGGCGTTTGCGTTCTCATCGACCGCATCATTTTCGAAGACATCATCGACACCAGCACTGGCGAAGTTATTCTCGAAGCCAACACTGTTATCGACGAAAAGAAGTTGGACCGCCTCCGCGAGAGCAGCGTAGAATCTATCGTTCTCCTCTCCAAGGAAGAAGACAACCTCCTCATCCACTACACCCTCGCTGCAGACAAGACCAAGTCTCGTGAAGATGCTCTCAAGGCTATCTACTCCGTCACTCATCAGCAGCAGGACGAAGCTCCGGATATGCGCACTGCCGAAATCTACTTCGACAGCCAGTTCATTTCCGATCCGCACAAGTATGACCTTGGTGAAGTCGGTCGTTACCGCTTGAACACCAAGATTTACAACAAGGCCGAAATCCGCGAAGTCCTCGCAGAACTTGGTCCGGAATTCAAGATTCCGTCCCTCAATACCATGACCATGAGCAAGGCAGACTTCCTTGCCATCATCGAATACATGGTCGGCCTCTACAACGGCACCGAAGGTTACGCTCTCGATGATATCGACCACTTGGGCAACCGTCGTACCCGTTCCGTTGGCGAACTTCTCGCTAACCAGATTTCCGTTGGCCTCAGCCGTATGTCTCGCGTCATCCGCGAAAACCTGAACCTCCACGGTGAAGACGAACAGACCACTCCTCGTGAACTGGTCAACACCCGCATGGTGTCCACCGTCGTCCAGGCATTCTTCGGCTCCAGCCAGCTGTCCCAGTTCATGGACCAGATGAACCCGCTTTCTGAATTGACTCATAAGCGTCGTCTCTCCGCTCTCGGTCCTGGTGGTCTTTCCCGCGAACGCGCAGGCTTCGAAGTCCGTGACGTGCACTACACTCACTATGGCCGTCTCTGCCCGATCGAAACTCCGGAAGGCCCGAACATCGGTCTTATCAACTCCCTCGCTTCCTTCGCTGTTGTTAACCACTTCGGCTTCATTGAAACCCCGTACCGTATCGTGGGCCTCATTGACTTCAAGGACGCAAAGGGCAACACTGTAAAGGTTCCGGAATCCAAGTGGCATTTCGGTATCTTCAAGGCTTTCGTTCATGACCCGCACCTGTTCCTGGAACTTGAACTTTCCAAGAAGCAGATGGACCAGGTCCGCATGACTTTGGACAACACCCAGCGTGACTTGTTCGATGGCTTTGTGAACAAAGTATTTGCATTCAAGGATGCTGATGGTCAGGTGACCTACTACCGTAACGGCTTCACCGTTGAAAACTTCAACGGCAAGGCTGACTACGAACAGGTCGGCAACTGTGTCGAACAGATCGTTTCCGACTACATCACCTTCCTCACCGCTGACGAAGAAGACTCCTTCCGCGTCGCTCCGGCTTCCACCGAACTCACTGACGACAATCGCTTCAAGGGCGACATGGACGGTCTCGTAATCGTTCGTGACAAGAGTGAATACACTCACCTCATGCGTCAGGATTCCTTCGAACTGGATGACATGGAAACTGAACGTATCGACCTCATGGACGTTGCTCCGATGCAGATCGTTTCCGTTGCAGCAGGTCTTATCCCGTTCCTTGAACACGACGATGCTAACCGTGCATTGATGGGTTCCAACATGCAGCGTCAGGCTGTGCCTCTGCTCCGCGCAGAAGCTCCGGTCGTTGGCACTGGTCTGGAACGTCGTGCCGCTCTCGACTCCGGTACCGTTGTCCGTGCTAAGCACGACGGTCGCGTGAAGTTCGTTGACGCTCGTAACGTTGTCGTTGAACGCGGCGACATGGTCGACGGCAACTTCGTTCCGCTCACCGGTCTCGGCGAAGACTATGAATTCCTCGGCAAGGATCCTATCGACGAATACGTTCTCCGCAAGTTCGAACGTTCCAACCAGGATTCCTGCATCAACCAGAAGCCCATCGTTAACGTTGGTGACTTCGTCAAGGCTGGCGACGTGCTGGCTGACGGCGTTTCCACTGACCACGGTGAACTGGCTCTCGGTAAGAACATTCTCATCGGCTTCTTGCCGTGGAATGGTTATAACTACGAAGACGCAGTTATCATCTCCGAAGAATTGGCTATCAAGGACACCTTCACTTCCATCCATATCGAAGAATACGAATTGGAAGTTCGCGACACCAAGCGTGGTCCGGAAGAACTGACCCGCGAAATCCCCAACGTTGGCGAAGATGCTCTCCGCAACTTGGACGAAAACGGTGTGATCCGCGTTGGTGCCGAAGTTACCGCTGACGATATCCTCGTCGGTAAGGTTACTCCGAAGGGCGAAACCGAACTTTCTCCTGAAGAACGTTTGCTCCGTGCAATCTTCGGTGAAAAGGCCGGCGATGTCCGCGACTCTTCTCTGAAGGCTCCTCCGGGAATGAAGGGCATCGTGCTCGAAACCCGCATCTTCAGCAAGAAGGAAAAGTCTGACAAGAACAGCAAGGAAAAGGATCAGGAAACTATCGCAGAAATCCGCGCTAACTTCCAGACCCAGATCGACAAGATCAAGGATTCCTGCTCCGAACACTTGTTCGAACTCCTCGGCGGCAAGGCTGCCGGCAAGGTGATGGACAACGAAACTCACGAACTCCTGATTCGCGAAGGCACTACCTATACCGAACAGAACCTCGCCATGATCGACGTGACCAAGGTTTCTCCGGCTTCTACCTTCGTTGTCGGCGACGACGAACTCCAGGAACGTGTCCTCACCCTCGTGCTCGTTGCACGTGATAACCTCGATACCCTTACCCGCACCATGGAAAAGGAAATTGACAAGGTGACTAAGGGCGATGAACTCAAGCCGGGCGTTCTCAAGTCCGTCAAGGTCTACATCGCCAAGAAGCGTTGCCTCTCCATCGGTGACAAGATGGCAGGTCGCCATGGTAACAAGGGTGTCGTGTCCAAGATCGTTCCGGTCGAAGACATGCCGTTCACCGAAGACGGTCGTCCGCTTCAGATCCTTCTGAACCCGCTGGGCGTGCCTTCTCGTATGAACATCGGTCAGGTGCTGGAAGTGCACTTGGGCTGGGCTGCAAAGACCCTCGGCTTCAAGGTTACGACTCCCGTGTTCGACGGTGCAAAGTTCGAAGACATCTGTGAAGAACTTAAGAAGGCTTACGAAAAGAACCCGATCGTTAACTACGAAATGGATCCGGACAATGGCAAGATCATTGGTAAGGCAAAGCTTTACGACGGTAAGACCGGTGAAGCATTCCTCAACCCGGTTACCATCGGTTACATGTACTACCTCAAGCTGGGCCACTTGGTAGACGACAAGATTCATGCTCGTTCTATCGGTTCCTACGCTCTGGTTACTCAGCAGCCTCTCGGCGGTAAGAGCCAGTTCGGTGGTCAGCGCTTCGGTGAAATGGAAGTGTGGGCTATGGAAGCTTACGGTGCCGCTTACACCTTGCAGGAACTCCTCACCGTCAAGTCTGACGATGTCCAGGGCCGTTCCAAGGTCTATGACGCCATCGTTCATGGTCAGAACACTCCGAAGCCGGGTGTACCTGAATCCTTTAACGTTATGATCCGCGAAGTTCGTTCTTTGGGTCTGAACATCCAGACCAATGGAGACAAGTAATATGGTCGAAGAAATTGAACGTGAAAATTCTGGTGATATTTCCATTCACCTTGCAGCTCCGGAAATGATCCGTAGCTGGTCTCACGGCGAAGTGACCAAGCCGGAAACCATTAACTATCGTTCTTTCAAGCCCGAAAAGGATGGTCTTTTCTGCGAAAAGATCTTCGGACCTGTGAAGAACTGGGAATGTAACTGCGGTAAGTTCAAGCGTATCCGTTACAAGGGTGTCGTTTGTGACCGTTGCGGTGTTGAAGTGACTCACTCCAACGTCCGTCGTAAGTACATGGGCCATATCGAACTGGCCATTCCTCTGACCCACACCTGGTTCGTTCGTAACCAGCCGTGCGTCATTGGCGCCCTCCTCAACTTGAGCACCAAGGACCTGGACAACATCATCTACTACGAAAAGTACGTAGTGATCGACCCGGGTACCACTGACCTCGCTCCGAACACCCTCATCGACGAAGCCCAGTATCAGGACCTCTCCGCTGAAGGCCGTAAGTTCGATGCCAAGATGGGTGCATCTGCTATTAAGCAGCTCCTCGACCGCGTTGACCTCGTTGCACTTTCTGCAGATCTCCGCATTCAGGCTCAGTCCAAGTCCCGCACCAAGCAGGAAGACGCCCTGAAGCGTTTGAAGATCGTTGACGCTTTCCTGAAGTCTCAGCGCGACAGCTTCCGTAACTACTACGAAAACCCGGAAAAGGCTATGAAGCAGGATGCTCAGCAGCCGTGGCTCCGTGGTCTCGCAGAAGCCGTTGCTGAATTCAAGGTTTCCTACGAAGCTTCTCACGACAAGTTCATTGTCGCTGACGCATACGACGAATTCCGCGCAAAGTATCCGTCCGAATCCCGCTTGCTGGCTAACCAGCCGTCTTGGATGATCCTCGACGTTCTTCCGGTGATTCCGCCTGATCTGCGCCCGCTCGTTCCGCTGGAAGGTGGCCGTTTCGCTACTTCCGACTTGAACGAACTCTATCGTCGCGTCATCAACCGTAACAACCGCTTGAAGAAGCTCATTGACATCCGTGCCCCGAACGTCATTCTCTGCAACGAAAAGCGTATGCTGCAGGAAGCAGTGGACCAGCTGTTCGATAGCGGCCGTCGTACCGCACGTACTGGTTCCGCACGTCCGATGAAGAGCCTCGCTGAACTCTTGAAGGGTAAGCAGGGTCGCTTCCGTATGAACCTCCTCGGTAAGCGCGTTGACTACTCTGGTCGTTCTGTGATCGTCGTCGGTCCGGAACTTCGCATGCACCAGTGCGGTCTCCCGAAGCGTATGGCCTTGGAACTTTACAAGCCGTTCATCATCCAGCGTTTGGAAGAAGAAGGTATCGTATATACCCTCAAGTCCGCTAAGAAGTACGTTGATGCAGAACGTCCTGAAGTTTGGGACATCCTCGAAGAAATTATTGAAGACCATCCGGTTATGTTGAACCGTGCTCCGACGCTTCACCGCCTCGGTATCCAGGCCTTCTACCCGAAGCTCATCGAAGGTAATGCAATCCGCCTCCACCCCCTCGTCTGTACTGCATTTAACGCAGACTTCGACGGTGACCAGATGGCTTGCCACCTTCCGCTTTCCTTCGAAACTCAGTTGGAATGCCGCGTCCTCATGCTGTCTTCCAACAACATTCTTCACCCGGCATCCGGTCAGCCGATTGCTGTGCCGGGCCAGGACATCGTGCTCGGTCTTTACTACTTGACCAAGCCCCGTCCGGGTCGCAAGGGCGAAGGCATGCACTTCTTTGACGCCGCTGAAGCAGTCCGTGCTTACGAAAACGGTGTCGTTGATCTGAACGCCTACGTTTACCTCAAGCTCCCTGCAGGTCGCAAGATCTACATCGGCGCTGTGGAAAAGGATTGCGTCATGACCCGTGAATCTGCCGACGATAACGGCAACTGGGATGTGAACGTCAAGGCTGGCGACAAGATCAAGTTCCTTACCCTTAAGGAAGAAAACATTATCAAGACCACTGTCGGTCGAATCATCTTCAACGAATTCGTTCCGCCGCAGCTCGGCTACGCCAACGAAACCTTCGGTAAGAAGGTTATCGCCAAGTCCATTGACGACCTCTATCGTCGTACCGGCAACCGCATCACGGTTGACTACCTTGATGACCTGAAGGCCAATGGTTACAAGTGGGCTACCCGCGCTGGTTCCTCTGTGGCTATCGCCGAAATGGTGATCCCGAAGGAAAAGCAGGAAATGCTCGACAAGGCTGCAGAAGCTGTGTCCCGCATCCGCGGCCTGTACGAAGACGGTGTGATTACCGATGGCGAACGTTACAACCAGGTTGTTGACGTTTGGTCTAAGACCACCGCAGAAGTCGCTGCTAAGCAGTGGGATCTTCTCTCCGGTGACCGTGACGGCTTCAACCCCGTTTACATGATGGCTGATTCCGGCGCTCGTGGTAGCCGTGAACAGATTAAGCAGCTGTCTGGTATGCGTGGTTTGATGCAGAAGCCGACTAAGTCCCTCGATGGTCGTGAAGTTATTGAAAACCCGATTAAGTCCTGCTTCCGTGAAGGTTTGAACGTAATGGAATACTTCATTTCTTCTCACGGTGCTCGTAAGGGTTTGGCTGATACCGCTATGAAGACCGCTGACGCAGGTTACCTTACCCGCCGTCTCGTCGACGTAGGTCAGGACCTCGTGGTTACCGAAGAAGACTGCGGTACCACCAACGGTATTGAAGTTTCCGCATTCAAGGACGGTGATGACACCATCATCGCTCTCGAAGAACGTCTCCTCGGTCGCGCACCGGTTGAAGACATCAAGCATCCGGTCACTGGCGAAGTGATCGTGAAGGCTGGCGAACTCGTTACCGAACGCGTCCTCCCGAAGATTACCGCAACTGGTCTGGAACACATCAAGATGCGTTCCGTGCTCACTTGCGATTCCCGTACCGGTGTCTGCTCCAAGTGCTATGGCCGTATGCTGGCTTCCGGTCGCCCTGTTGACCTGGGCGAAGCCGTGGGCGTGCTCGCTGCACAGTCCATCGGTGAACCGGGTACTCAGCTTACCCTCCGTACCTTCCATATCGGTGGTGCTTCCTCTCGTCTTGCTGTTGAAAACAACAAGAAGGCTCTCGTTGACGGCCGCGTCGAATTGACCGACGTTGAAACCGTTGAACACGAAGGCCAGAAGATCGTGACCAGCCGTATGGCAGAACTCGTGATTTTTGACAAGACCGGCATTAATAAGGGTCGTTACCAGATTCCTTATGGTGCAATCCTCTCCGTAACTAACGGCGCTTCCGTTAACAAGGGCGACGTGATGTTCGAATGGGATCCGTATAACAGCCCGATTATCAGTAACGTTGCTGGTAAGGTCGTGTTTGCGGACATGGTCGAAAACCGTACCTACCGTTCCGAAACTGACGAAGTTACCGGCGTTGAAACCTGGACCGTGATTAGCGATAAGCAGCACGGTAAGAAGGACCTCCATCCGGCAGTCGTCATCGTAGACGCCAACAACGTAAAGATTGGTAACTACATGCTTCCGGACGGCGCTATCCTCACCGTGAAGTCCGGCGATGCTGTAAGCGTTGGTCAGACTGTTGCTAAGTTGCCGCGTGCAGCTGGTAAGACCCGCGATATTACCGGTGGTCTTCCCCGCGTTGCTGAACTCTTCGAAGCTCGCGTTCCGAAGGGCAAGGCATTCATCGCTCCGATCGACGGCTTGGTGAGCTACGGTGAAGAAGTTCGCAACAATCAAGTTGTTATTATCAAGATGGACGACCAGGAAGAGAAAGTGCTGGTTCCCCGCGGCGTCCACTTGGCGGTCAACGAAGGTGACCGTGTCCGTGCTGGTCACAAGATCAGCGAAGGCAGCGTAGATCCTCATGACATCCTCGATGTTCTCGGACCTGAAGAAGTCCAGCGTCACTTGGTGAACGAAATCCAGGCAGTTTACCGCCTGCAGGGTGTGGCTATCGCAGATAAGCACATCGAATGTATCGTTCGTCAGATGATGCGTAAGGTGAAGATCAAGGATTCTGGTGATTCCGAACTGCTTCCGGGCGAAGAAATTTCCAAGGCTCGTCTCCGCGCCATCAACGACCAGTTGGAAGCTGTTGGCAAGACTCCGGCGACCTTCACGCCGATGCTCCTTGGTATCACGAAGGCTTCCTTGGCAACAGACAGCTTCATCTCTGCCTGTTCCTTCCAGGAAACCACTAAGATCCTTACCCGCGCTTCCATCGAAGGTAGCGTGGACCCGCTCATGGGCCTTAAGGAAAACGTGATTATGGGTCGTCTTATTCCGTGTGGTACCGGTGCCCGCCATCTGAGGAACGTCCAGGTGGTCGATGCCGATGCAGCATTGGAAGCTGAGACACGTCCTTACAGTACTCAGGTCGAATTCGAAGATGAAATCGATACCGGAATCCAGATGATGGACAACGAAATCGGTGCTTCTGACGAAGAAGATTCGGAGAATTAACCCTAAGTACTTGAAATAATTGGAAATAAGAACTATATTTGCACTCCAAAATCTAGGAGATTAATAAAGTGCCTACTATTCAACAGCTCGTCCGCAACGGACGTGAACAGATCAGCAACAAGACCGCTTCCGTGGCCTTGAAGTCCTGCCCCCAGAAGCGCGGCGTTTGCACCCGTGTCTATACCAGCACCCCGAAGAAGCCGAACTCTGCTCTTCGTAAGATCGCTCGTGTGCGCCTTTCCAACAAGATGGAAGTTACCGCTTACATCCCCGGTGAAGGCCACAACCTCCAGGAACACTCCATCGTGCTCATCCGCGGTGGTCGTGTGAAGGACGTTCCGGGTGTTCGTTACCACATCATCCGTGGCACCCTGGATACCCAGGCTGTTAACGGTCGTCAGAACGGTCGCTCCAAGTACGGTGTCAAGAAGAAGGGCGCCGCTCCTGCAAAGAAGTAATAAGGAAAGGAAGGTAAAACATGTCTAGAAGAAGAAAGGCTCTCCATCGCTCTATCCTCCCGGATCCGCGTTACAAGTCTACCCTCGTTACCGAACTCGTCGGTGTCGTTCTCAAGCAGGGCAAGAAGACCATCGCTGAACAGATCGTTTACACCACCCTCGAAACTCTCGACAAGAAGATCGAAGGTTCTGAAACCGCTCTCGAAAAGTTCGAAATGTGCCTCGACAACATCAAGCCGCGTCTCGAAGTCAAGTCCCGTCGTATCGGTGGTGCAAACTACCAGGTTCCGATGGAAGTTGCACCGGACCGCGCTAAGGCTCTGGCTCTCCGCTGGTTGCTCGATGCAGCTCGCAAGCGCACCGAACCGAACATGGCTCAGCGTCTCTCTGCAGAACTCGTTGCTGCAAAGAACGGTGAAGGCAATGCTGTCCGTAAGAAGAACGATACCCACAAGATGGCTGAAGCTAACAAGGCTTTCGCTCACTTCCGTTTCTAATTCTTGCGATAGTAAAGAATATCCTAGAAGAGAACCTGTACTTACGGTGCAGGTTCTTTTTTGTTGTAGAATGGACCTGCGAGAAATCGCAGGCCCTTTTTTACTTATATTAAGCGTGGGGATTAGCGCTGTTGGGTGCGCGTTAAAAAAAAGGGGAACCATGCGTTCGATTAAAGTTTTCATGTTGTTGTGTGTCCTGGTTTCAGGACTCGCTTTTGCTCAGGAACCTGTCAAGCGTCAGTCGCGACTGTTCATGGATGTGGAACTGGGGCTATCCCATTCTCATTACGGCTATCCGTCTAAGGAATTCGATGGTCTAGGCCCTGTGGTTGACCTCAAGTTTGGCGGGGCTCACAGCAGCCAGTCTTTCGTCTTCTTCGCGGCGGTCAAGTATTCCCAGGTGTTCGGTTCCATCGGTAGTATGGATGCTTCCGGCTATCGCTTCTTCTTGGGTGGCGGCACCGCGTGGTATCCCTTTGACGGAGGCGATTCTCCCATGCATGGCGCCTTTGTCGGTGTATCGGCAGGTATCATGATGATTGCCGCTGACTGGAGAGGGCAGAGCATGATGGACACTTTCGCAATGGGTTCTACTTGCGAAATAGAGGAGCAGGGCTTTAGCCTTGCATTTGAGCTTGGCAAGACCTGGCCTATTACTGAAAAGTGGAGATTGGGCTTCGTTGTAACCTCGGCCGTGGATTTACCAGTCCGCTATGGGGAGGGTAAATACGAAAATGACCTATATTCTATTGGCGCGAGCGTTAGGTTTGCAAGAAAATAAGGTTAAGAAAGGAGAGTTTGTATGAAGGTTATCAAGGCTGCCTTGCTGATGGTTTCTGCCCTTGCGGCCAGTGCCTTTGCGGGCTTTTATGCGGACCTTGGAACCGGCCTGACCTACTCCTATTTCCAGGTGGAGGACAAGCCCTACTACGTTTCCAAGACGGATGCGGGCAAGACCTATAGCGATAGTTCCGCCAACACAGTCAAGGTGGATTCCGACCGTCAGAAGTTTACTGGCATTGGCCCTGGCTTTGATCTTAAGGTGGGCTATGCCTGGGAGTATGGCGCCTTGTTTGGGGACTTCGGCCTGAGCATGGGTTATGGCTCCCATGAGGGCGAAGACTACTTTGTTGTCGAGGATTGCGCATACGCGAAAACCAACGCGGAGAAGTGTATCGGCCATGAGAAGTATGAATTGCAGCAGTCCAGCTCCACCCGTTTCACTGCCGCGGCAGGCTTTATGCTTACGCCTTTCGGAGGCACGGAGGCGATGTCCCGCATGTCCGGATTCTACTTTGGCGCCTCCTGCGGTTTCTCCCTTGTAGAAACATCTACGGACGATTCCGAATATGCGAACCACCGTTCCACCCTTAGCGACTTGGGCCTGGGCCTCCAGGTTGAAATCGGCCAGAAGTGGCTTATCGCCGGCCGTTGGGATACGGGCTTCTCCATCATTGGTTCCTGGGATTTCCCGGCCAGGTATTCCGACGGAATCGCACCAGAGAGCTATTACACCATCGGTGCGCAGATCCACGTGTCTAGACATTAGTTTGTTCTTAATTTGCTAGAGTCGATTAATTCATGAAGTGTCAAAAGCTCATTGTGCTGTTGCTAGCCTGCTTGTGCGGGCTTGGCAGTTTGTGTTTTGCTAGGCTGCCTGAAGGGCGCTATGATAATGACAATGGCGCGTCAAAGAAAGCCTACTACGATAAGATGAAGTCGACTGAGGCTAGCCTGAAGAAAGATTCTGATTTCGTGAAACTGGTTCAGGCTTATGACATTTTTAAGAAGTATGCCGTAGAGATTCGTACGACCCGTTTTGACATGGAAGCGTTTCGACAGTTGAATTGGGATGAGGAGTCTATTGAAATTCCAAAAGATGGCGATCCTGTAGATTATGCGTTGGGGGGTCGTGTGTGGGTTGTTAGAATGGGCGATTCTATAAAGCAGGCGAAAGTTGTTGATTCTGTCAATACGTTGAATCATCCGTTCTTTGAAAGAATCCACCAGCGATCCGAAAAGGTCTGTAAGAATCGCGTTTTGAATAACGATACCTTGAAAGAATTGAGTGACGTACTTTTGGCATGGTATCTGAAAAACGGCAAGAAAGATTACTTTGTTGAAAAAACAGAAATCTATTATACGACGAAACCATGTGTTATGGAAGACGTAGATGATTACGTTGATTTAATCGGTCGTACTGTTCAGGAATGCCGAAACAAATTTGAGGATTATCAAAAAATTGATACGCTTTGCGTGGACACCAAAGGCCTTGATTTTAAGAGAATGTTTTTGACGAATGAAGATGAGGAAGCGTTAGACGTCTTTTCGGGCTGTGATCGTTGGACAGGAAGTATGAAGGTAGAAGACGATCGATACAACAAGAACGGATTCCTGCCTTTTGAGATTGGCTACAACAGTGTTGACATGTGTTTTGACTATGGCCCGTACATAGGGAGAATTAATCTGGATTTAGAAAATGGCAAGGCGACCGTCGAAAGCGGGCTTGCCGCATATAATTTCAAAAAAATTGATGGCGTATGGAAATATGTGAATTTTTCGGTGGACGGATTTATTAACTAGGATTTCAGATGGCTTTTAGTAAACGGTTTCTTTATGTGTTTGCCTTGATTCTCCTTTATATGGTGAATGTTTCTTGTTTTGCTATCCAGCCTGAAGGGGGGAAGGAAGAAGCCGTAAGATGGTGGATGTTGGATTATCCTGCTCGAGAAAATGCCTATTGTAAAATGGTGGATACGACGGAGGCTCGTCTAGAAAATGATACTGCATTCATTCAACTGAAACGCGCTTATGAAATTTTTCAGCAGTATGCTGTAAAGACAAAGGTGCCGAGTTTGCTATATCCTGAGGACTCGGGACGCACTGATGAAATATTGACTGTGAAGCGGACCAAAATCGCCGACTCTATCAAGGCTTTAAGTTATCCCTACTTCGAAAGATTGCACCAACGATCAGAACTTGTCTGTAAAGACAGGGTGTTGCAAAATGACACATTAAAAGAATTAAGCAAGATTCTTTTGGCGTGGTACACGAAAACTGGCAGGAATGAATATTTCGTTGAAAGAATGAATGTTGCCTATACCACACAGCCTTGTGTTCAGAAACCTCGAAGACCGCAAGCCCCGGGTACTATGAGACTAGTCCTTGATTCAATAGGGGATTACGAAAGTAACTGTGAAGCTCGGGATTACATATATGCAGATACCTTGTGCGTTGATACGAGAGGAACGAAATACAAGAGAATATTCTTGACGTATGATGATGAGGAAGAACTGGATATTTTTTCAGGGTGTAATCGCCTCAAGGGGGTAATGGAGTTCGAGTATGATCGTTATGACATGAACGGATTTATGCCCATTGAAACCAGTTTGAATCAATACGATATGTGTTTTGATTACGGCTCGAGTTCCTTTGATCATGTGAATCTGTATTTGGACAAGGGAGAGGCTTACCTACCTAGCGGCTGTGATATTTTCAAATTCAAGAAGGTTGATGGTGTTTGGAAATATATGGGGATGTTCGTGGGGCTTTGCTTCCATTGATTACTTGTTCTTTTTCGCCCCCATTTCTTTCACCCTTTACTACAAACATTTTCACAATTGTTCTATATTTTGTGTAGTTGAAATTTTTTCACTCTAACCAAAGGTCAAATAATGGCTTCTAAAATCAAATCCGTTGTTGCTCGCCAGATCCTCGACTCTCGCGGCAATCCTTCTCTCGAAGTTGATGTTACTCTTGAAAACGGCGTGACCGGTCACGCAGCTGTCCCGAGTGGTGCTTCCACCGGTGAACGCGAAGCTTGCGAACTCCGCGACGGCGACAAGAAGACCTACCTCGGTAAGGGCACCCTCACCGCTGTTAAGAACGTCAACACCAAGATTGCTAAGAAGCTCGTCGGCATGGATCCTTCCAAGCAGGTCGAAATCGATGACGCTATGATCGCTCTCGACGGCAACCGCATGCTCAAGAACAAGCTCGGTGCAAACGCTATCCTCGGCGTTTCCATGGCTGTTTGCGTTGCTGCTGCTAACGACGCTAAGATGCCGCTCTACCAGTACATCGCTAAGATGCACGGCACCACCAAGCTCACTCTCCCGTGCCCGATGTGCAACGTCATCAACGGCGGTGCTCACTCTTCCGCTCCGATCGACTTCCAGGAATTCATGATCGCTCCGGTTGGCGCTAAGACTTTCTCCAAGGGTCTCCAGATGGTGACCGAAATCTTCCACGCTCTTAAGGCTGTCCTTAAGAAGGCTGGCTTCGACACCACCGTTGGTGACGAAGGTGGCTTCGCTCCTGGTGTTTCCATCAAGCCGGCTAAGAACAAGTTCGGTTATGAAATCACTGGCGTTATGACCCTCGAAAAGGCTCTCGACGCTCTCAAGACTGCAACCACCAATGCTGGTTACAAGTTCGGCACCGACATCAAGATCGCTCTTGACGTTGCTTCTTCTGAATTCTGCGACAAGAACACCAAGAACGGCAAGCCGGAAACCTACACCTTCAAGAAGTCCACCAAGAAGACCCTCAAGTCTGCTGACATGGTGAAGCTCTATGAAAAGCTCATCGACAAGTATTCCATCTTCTCCATTGAAGACGGTCTCGATGAAGCTGACTGGGCAGGTTGGAAGGTTATGACCGACAAGCTCGGTTCTAAGCTCAACCTCGTGGGTGACGACCTGTTCGTTACCAACCCGACCATCTTCGACGAAGGCATCAAGGCTGGCATCGCCAACGCTATCCTCATCAAGGTGAACCAGGTTGGTTCCGTTTCTGAAACTCTCGCTGCTATCAAGCGCGCTCAGAACGAAGGCTATGCTCCGATCGTTTCTCACCGTTCCGGCGAAACCGAAGACACCTTCATTGCTGACCTCGCTGTTGGTACCGCTGCTGGCCAGATCAAGACCGGTTCTCTCTCTCGTACCGACCGCGTCTGCAAGTACAACCGTCTTCTCCGCATCGAAGAAGAACTTGGCAAGGCTGCTGTCTACGCTGGTGATCCGCGTAAGGCTGCTAAGGCTGCAAAGCCGGCTGCTAAGAAGGCCGCTTGCAAAAAGTGCGCTAAGTAATTTTTAACTCTGTTAGAAATTGAAGAGAGCTCCGACTTAGGTCGGGGCTTTCTTTTTTTTTGTGGTCGCAACTTTTTGATTTTGTACAAACTAATTCATCAGATCCCGTTATTGATGAGGGCTTCACCTATGTCGCGGAAAAAATGGGAATGGCGGTTCTGTCCTATTTTGTAAACTTTTGGAAACTGTTGAAAATCGGTGTTGCGATTTTATTACTCGCTGTAAACGATATTTTCCCAAATAAAAAAACATTTTGTTTTTTAAAAACTATATTACGAGAGAAATTTTTTTCACAGAAGCTTGATTTTAAGCTTATAAACGAGGACACAAATGATTGGATTGAAATCGATTGCCAGAACGGCCGTTGCGCTTTCTGCTGCAGGCGCTCTCCTTTCCGGTTGCGGCGACGCTTCGGATGGTAGCCTTGCGGGCGGCGCTTTGCCCCGTCAGGAAACGCTCTACTTGTCTGGTCAGCAGACTTCTGCTCCGGGTTCTTTCAACCCCTTGGCTGAAAGCTGGGCTGCATCTTGGCCGGTAGGTGGCCGCTTCAACTTGATGTATGAACCGCTCATCACCTATAACTCCCTCAACGGTCAGATCGAAGACCTTTTGGGCCACTTGGTTGAAGAACTCTCCAACAACGACAGCATCGTTGTGGACTTGAACCCCGCTGCAAAGTGGAGCGATGGCAAGCCGGTTACCTCTACCGACGTTACCTTCATGTTCCTCCGCGGTTCTTTGAACACTGCAGAACAGATTTCCGCAATTCACGTCGACACCTTGAAGAACGGACCGGAAGGTCAGGTTACCGAACGTCTTTCCTTCATGGTTAACAAGCAGGCTCGTAACAACCCGCTTACCGTCCGTGACTTGCTCCAGGCAACCCGTATTGCTCCGTCTCACGTCTTCGAACCCATGATCAAGGAAAAGGGTCTGGACGAAGTCAAGAAGATGGCTATGGACCAGAATCCGGTCGTTTCCGGCCCGTATGGTCTCCGCTCTACCAACGAAACCAAGATCGTTCTCGAACGTCGTGACGACTACTGGGGCAACGCTGCTCTCCACAATGGTCAGCTCCCTGCTCCGAAGTACATCGTTCACCCGATTTACAAGAACAACGAACATAACACCATCGCAATGCGCGAAGGTAACTTGGACGCTTCTCAGAGCTTCATTCCCCGTATCAACCGCAAGGCCGGCGCAGGCGTCCACACCTGGTGGAACGAACCGCCTTACTTCCGTCCGGGTGCAATGCCGATGCTCGTCATCAACACCACTAAGGAACCTTTGAACGACAAGCGTTTCCGTCGCGCTCTTGCTACCGCAATCGACTACAACGCTCTCCGTCAGTTCGCAGTCTCCAACTACACCTCTACCCTCAAGGCTGGCCTCATCATGCCGACCGACCTCGAAGGCAAGTATATTGTTGACGAAGACCTCCCGAAGTACGGTGCAAACCTTTCCATCAACGACGACGCAGAACGTCTCGCTACAGTTAAGCAGATGCTTACCGAAGCAGGCTACAAGTCTGTGTTCAATTCCGATGGTTCCCTGGACCACATGGAAAACGCCAAGGGCGAAAAGCTCCCCACTCTCTCCATTACTTCCCCTGCTGGTTGGACCGACTGGGAAGCTATGGTCACCATCGCTGTCGACGGTATGCGTAAGGCTGGTATCGACATTCGCGAAGGCTTCGTAGATGGCGGTGCTTACTGGCCTGCTATGGGTCTCGGCAACTTCGACCTCGTGATGCACAAGCCGGTTGCTGACGTTACCCCGTCTCTCCCGTGGAGCCGCTTCAACGAAATCATGTCTTCTCGTGACTGGCAGCCGCTTGGTGGCTGGGCTGGCGTGAACATCGGCCGTTACAACAAGCCGGGTTCTCCTGAATACCGTCCGGAAGTCGACAAACTGTTGTCTGCAATTCCTCTGATGACTGACTCCACCGAAATCGCTAAGGCTTACCGCGAACTGAACAAGATCTTCATGGAAGATCAGCCGTCCATTCCGCTGGTATACCTCCCGGAACAGTTCTACGAATTCAGCGACCGCGTATGGACCAACTGGCCCACCGCTGAAAATCCGTATGCTCCTGCCCAGCTTCCTTGGGTAGCATCCGGCACCAAGATTCTCTGGAACTTGAAGCTTGCTAAATAAAGGTAAAAGGAATACAAATGCTTAAACAATATCCTATGCTACGCTATGTCCTGCAGAAGGGGTTCTGGTATGTCCTGACCTTCATTTTTGCAGTGGCATTGAACTTTGCGCTGCCCCGTATCGGCGGTAGCGATCCGGTCGATATCATCATGGGTCAGGCCGGTAAGGGCCTTTCTCCGACTGAAGCTCAGTTGAAGAAGGCTGAACTCCTGGTTTCCTTCGGCATGGCCGAAACCGATGACCAGGGCAACGCTGTCTATGAACCGCTGGTCGACGAAAACGGCCAGATGGTCACCAAGAAGGTTGCCAAGCTCGACGAAAACGGCGCTCCTGTTACCACCAAGTACATGGTCAAGGACGTGGACGCTGAAGGCAACCCGGTGATGGTCGAACGCCAGAAGGTTGACGCTGAAGGCCTGCCCATGTTCGAAGAAAAGCCGGTGCTCGACGCAAAGGGCAAGCCGGTCATGATCAAGGACAAGAAGACCAAGAAGAAGGTTGCCAAGGTTGAACAGGTTGCAGTTATGGAATCTGTCCAGTCTGAACACGAACAGATCGATACCGTCATGGTCGACGAAGTCGTCATGAACCCGGAACCGAAGCGTGCTTCTGCTGTGTCTCAGTTCTTTGCTTACATTGGCAACGTTTTCAAGGGTGACCTTGGTAAGTCCTATACCAACAACACTGAAGTTACCACCATCATCAAGAATGCTCTTCCCTGGACCCTCCTCATCCAGGCTCCGACCATTCTCCTTGGCTGGATCATTGGTAACCTCCTCGGTGCCTTCGCTGCTTACAAGCGCGGCATCTTCGACAAGGTGTTCTTCCCCTGCGCCATGTTCTTGAACGGTGTTCCGTACTTCGTGTTCGGTATGCTCCTCGTGGCACTCTTCTCCATCACTCTCGGCTGGTTCCCGGCTGTGGGTAACATGAGCCCGGATATTCAGGAATTCTCCTTCTCCTGGACTTGCTTGAAGAGCGTCGGTTGGTACTACATTCTTCCGTTCTTCTCTTGCTTCCCGATTCTTCTCTCTGGTCAGGCAACTGGTATGCGTTCCATGTCCATCTATGAACTTGGTACCGACTACATGAAGTATGCTAAGTGGCTGGGTCTTAAGGAAGGCAAGATCATTAGCTATGTGTTCCGTAATGCAATGCTCCCGCAGCTCACCGGTCTTGCCCAGTCTCTCGGTGCAATGGTGGGTGGTGCTCTCATTACCGAAATGATCTTCTCTTACCCGGGCCTCGGCATGGCTATGCTCGACGCCATTAACAAGCAGGACTACGCAACCATCCAGGGTTGTACCTTGATGATCTCTACCTGCGTGCTTATTGCTAACTTCGCCGTTGACGTGTTGATCGCAATCTTCGACCCGCGCGTTAAGGCTGGTCTCCAGATGGGAGGTAAGTAATCATGGGAAAGCTCTTTAGAAACCTTCTCAAGTCCCCGATGTTCGTCGTCGGTTTGTCCATCTTCGTGCTCACCTTGTTGATCGCCGTCTTTGGACCCATCTTCTACAACGTAGACACCCATGCTCGTGACATTCTCGCTGGTCCCTATGCTGGTTCTAGCTCCGCTCACTTGCTCGGTACCGACCACCTCGGCCGTGACTACGTTTCCCTGTTGATCGAAGGCCTTGGCAACTCCCTCTATGTGGGTTTCCTTGCTGGTATCATCGCTACTACTCTCGGTGTTCTTATCGGCTTGTTCGGCGGTTTCCGCGGCGGCTGGATCGACGAAGTCCTGAACATGTTCACCAACCTGTTCATCGTGATCCCGCAGTTCGTGATTCTCGTGCTCATCAGCTCTGCCTTTAAGGATGGCCGTTCCCTGACCCTCATCGGCGTGGTGATTGGTCTTACCGCTTGGAGCTGGTCTGCTCGTGCAGTCCGTGCACAGGCTTCCTCCCTCCGTAGCCGCGACCACATCTCCCTTGCACGTATCAACGGTGCAAGCACCCTGACCATCGTTATCAAGCATGTGCTCCCGTACTTGCTCTCCTACGTGTTCATGGTGTTCATCATGCAGGTCGGTTCCGGTATTCTTTCCGAAGCTTCCATCTCTATGATCGGTCTTGGCCCGGTCGATACCACTTCTCTCGGTATCATCCTGAACCAGGCTAAGGATAACGGCGCTCTTGCTGACTCCATCTGGATCGCATTCCTGCCGGCAACTCTCGTCGTTACCTTGACGGTGTTCGCACTTTACCTGATCAATACTTCTATGGAAGGCGTCTTCAACCCGCGTCTCCGCAAGTAAGAGGTAAAAAATGTCTGAAAATGTATTTGAAGTAGAAAACCTCGGCCTCTATTACTTGGGTCGTTTTGGCGACAAGACTCACGCTGTTACCGACGTGTCCTTCTCCATGAAGCAGGGCGAAATCCTCGGTATCGCAGGTGAATCTGGTTGCGGTAAGTCCACTCTCGTGTCTGGCCTTATGGGTATGTGCATTCCTCCTCTGTACCCGGAACACGGCGATGTCCGCGTTAAGTCCGGTGACAAGATGGAATCCCTCATGAACCGCTCCATCGAAGACGTCCGCGCCAACGTTTTGGCTCAGAAGGTCTCCATGATTCCTCAGGGCGCATTCAACGCTCTGAACCCGGTTCGTAAGATCAAGGATATCGCTGCCGACGTTATCGCAGCTCATCAGCAGCCCGGCAAGAAGCTGGACAAGGCTGAAATCTACAAGCGTCTTTGCGAACGTTTCGACTTGTTCGGCATGGACACTCAGCGTGTGCTGAACTCCTATCCGATCCAGCTCACCGCTGGTGAACGTCAGCGTTCCGTGATCGGTATCTCCACCTTGCTCAACCCGCAGATGGTGATTGCTGACGAACCCACATCCGCTCTGGACGTTTCCACCCAGAAGGAAGTGATTTCCATGATCTTCGACCTTCTCGACAAGAAGATCTTCAGCACCATGATCTTCATTACCCACGAACTTCCGCTCCTCTACCATGTGGCTGACAACATCGCCATCATGTACGCTGGCGAAATCGTTGAAATGGGTACTGCAGAACAGGTCGTCAAGGATCCGCGTCATCCGTACACCCAGGCTCTCATGGGCGCTATGCTCTCTACCGAAGCTTCTCAGCGTACTCGCCATCCGGAAGCTATCGAAGGTGCTCCTCCTAGCCTCAAGAACAAGATCGTGGGTTGCCGCTTTGCAGACCGCTGCAAGAAGGCATGCCCGGATTGCAAGAAGAACACTCAGGAAATCCGCATTGTTGGCGGCCGTCAAGTGAGGTGCGATTATGCTGTCTAATAAGCCCGTTGTTTTTTCCGCTAAGCGCATCAGCAAGGACTTTGGTGCCGGCAAGTCTCTGAAGACTGCAGTGAAGGATGTCTCCTTCGACATTTACGACGAAGAATTCATCTCCATCGTGGGTGGTTCCGGTTGCGGTAAGTCTGTTCTCGCAAAGATCATGCTCGGTCTTTACGAACCGACCCGCGGTCAGTTCCTCTATCGCGACAAGCCCATCAAGAACCTGAAGGACCACTGGAACGAAGTCCAGTCCGTGTTCCAGGATCCGTTCGGCTGCTTCAACCAGTTCTTCACCATCCGCTCTCAGCTGGAAGACGCTCTCAACATCCTGAAGGACAAGCCCTCCAAGGAAGAAATCCGTCGCCGCGTTGACGAAGGCCTCATGGCTGTGAACGTTAAGCCGTCTGATATCGAAGGCAAGTATCCGTTCGAACTTTCCGGTGGTCAGATGCAGCGTATGCTTCTCGCTCGTATCTTCGCACTCCGTCCGAAGGTTTTGATCGCTGACGAAGCTACCTCCATGGTGGACGCTTGCGTTCGTGCAAACATCCTCGATTACCTCCGTAAGTTGAAAGACGAACTGAAGATGACCGTGGTGTTCGTTACCCACGATATCGGTCTTGCAAACTACGTTTCCGACCGTATCTTCATTATGCACGATGGTAAGATCGTTAACCAGGGTACTCCGGCTGAAGTGTTGGATAACACCAACGAACCGCACACCCTGAAGCTGCTCGACGATATTCCTGAAGTCCACAAGACCGAATGGATCAAGAACAGCCGTCGTTCTAAGAAGGGCTAATCAATCCTAAGGTTAATGGTCCCGCGTAGGTAACTGCGCAAACTATTGAAAAACCCCGGTACCAAGAAATTGGCGCCGGGGATTTTTTTATACCGAATTTGCTTTTCAAGCCAAATCCTGGCGGCTCAGCCATACTAGAGCACAAGTGCTCTGTTGCGACATTCGCCTTGGGGGGGGGGATTGTAAAGAAATAATTCCTTGATGAGGGAAGGATTTTTTTTTATGATATGAAAGTATTCTTGTTAGGAGGATAATGTGAAAAAATGTTTCGTTATCGTGGCGTGTGCCATGAGTTTCTTTGGGTGTAGCGAAGAAGCTTCAATTAATTCGAAAAATGTCGTCTCCAATGATTCTTCCTTGGCAGAAGAGGAATATATCCTGCCGTATTTTGATTTTGGTGAAAATGGGCAACGAATTCGTTATGAGCAAGGTGTTAGGGCTTTGTTCAAACAGCCTGAAACTCGTAATGTACTAATTGTGGGTTCTTTTGATGAATTTGCAAAGCTAGAAAGAGATTATGCCATACATTTGCAAGAAGATGTAGATTATAAACGAAGCATAGAACGTCCTTTAGACTACGTTTGCCGTTTATCTTTGCTTGCAATGGGACAGAATTATGAGTATATCATGACTCAATCTGGAGATACATTGCTTTCAGATAAAATTATATATGAGGGTTGTGAGTATATCGGTTTAGAGTGTGATGATTGCGATGAATCTTCTGAGGAGGATCCGTATTTAAAGCATAAAACTTTGAAAAAAATTGCAAAAGAAGAATCGTTTGAAAATGAGGTCTCCGTAGAAGTCTATCCTTATAGAATGGTGGCTAGTTCATTCATAACGAATATTTCTTCGCTCTATTCATCGGCTGGAGCTGAAACATATTTTAAGAAAAGGCAACAGGTTTGGCGAGGACCTTTTGTTGGAACTGTTTGGCGTTGGGCCGCTTTTGACCCGGATAGAAACGGCGTTCGTGCTTATTGTTTTGAAAGGTGTACTGTAGATGCGGGGGCTCTTTCTTGTACTAAACCTACGTCGAGTTCAGATTTAGATACATCAGGTGATACTGAAGATATTACTGAACGATGTGCATTGAGGTTTGGTATTTCAGTGAGTGGTAGTATAGATGATGATGGACCGTCAGATGTTTCTGTTTCTCCTGTGAACGATAATGTTAAGGAGTTCAATGGAGGTGTCGTAGGATTGCATTATGTTAAACATAAAGATATTGAGTTTAAGGCTATGACAAGTAAGGGTTTTTCAAGTGAGGTTCGTAAATTGTTGCACACTTATTCGGGATTCAATTATAGATAAAGGATGGTTGAGAATGAAAAAATTAATTGTAATGATGTTGATGTTTGTTTGTGTTGCATTTTCAGAGACTGCTTTGAATTTTGGCTTTGGCCCATATCATGGTATGTTGGGCCTAGAACAGACTTTTTTGGAAAATAAATATTCTGTGAATATTCACTTGGCTAATTATGATTCCGATTATGATTTTTTAGCGGGAGTAGGTGTGGCGTATCACTTCGAGGGCTTGAATGGTCCATATGTATTTCATAGCTCAGAATGGATTCGTGGTGAAAAAAATCTTTCAACTTACACATATAAGGACGGGATAGAAAAATTAGTCTCGGAAAATATTATTGATATAAATTATTGGCGTCTTGTTTTTGGATTTGGATATCAACATCGTTTTTATAGGCATTTGAGCGCTTATTTTGAAATGGGTTTTGAATTTTATGCTGGAAATGGAAGCTATTTCCTGGAATTCAATCAGGGTCGAGGGACCTTAGATAATGATGCGCTTGGTTTCCCGTGTGGCTTTGGTCTTTCCCTTATATTTTAATCGTCGAATTTTGAGTTTGGCAATCGTTGCCCCTCCCAAAAAATTTTTTTCTTGTTTCCTGCTGAAAACGCAAAAAAGGGGAGCTATAGTTCCCCTTTTTTTATTTTGTGTGTATATTCAAGTCATGAAGAAAAGAAATTTTGGTTTTGCTAAGGTGGCCTTGGCCGCCGCACCTTTGATGCTCGCCTCCAACTCTGTTGCTGGCCCCCTCCTGATCAACCAACTGGGCTTTGCTCCCAATTCCGAGAAGCTTGCCGTGATTCCCGGTAGCGACGCCAACCCGGCCGAAATCCGTGACCTGAACGGCAAGACTGTTTTTACCATGGAAGCCCCGTTGGTCTACGACTGGGACTTTAGCGGCGAAGAAGTCCAGACATACGATTTTTCTGCAGTGAAGACTCCGGGTACCTACCGCTTCTATCGCGACGGCTACCTGGGCAATCCCATTGTGATTGGCGACCGCGTTTACGAAGAAGTCACCAAGGGCGCTATCAAGTGGTTCTACTACCAGCGCGCCAGCATGCCTATTGAAGCCCAGTACGGCGACAAGTGGGTTCGTGCCGCAGGCCATCCCGACGACAAGGTGATCGTTTACGGTACCGACGCTCGTACCGCTGCAGGCTACGAAAAGTCCGTTGGCAAGAAGCATCCCAAGGCTGGCCAAAATGTCATCATCAACTCCTCCAAGGGTTGGTACGATGCTGGCGACTACGGCAAGTACATTGTGAATTCCGGTATTACCGTGTTCACCTTGCTCCAGCTTTACGAAAACTTTCCGACCTACATGGACACCCTCACCTGGAACATTCCTCGTGAACTGAAGAACATGCCGCTGATTCTTGAAGAGGTGAAGTACAATCTGGACTGGATGCTCACCATGCAGGATGCAGACGGTGGTGTTTACCACAAGGTGACTACCTTGATGTTCGGCGGTTCCGTGATGCCGGAATTTGATGGCGCACCCCGCTACGCCATTATCAAGAACGTGACCGCTTCCCTGGACTTTGCCGCAGTCATGGCTCAGGCAAGCGTTGTGTACAAGAAGTTCGACGCTGCTTATGCCGACCAGATGCTGAAGGCTGCAGAAAAGGCCTACGCCTGGGCAAAGAAGTACCCCAAGGCATTCTACAAGCAGCCCGAGGACGTTCAGACCGGTAGCTACGCTCCCGGCGACGAAAACGGCAAGGATGAATTCCGCTGGGCCGCTACCGAACTTTACCGTGCCAAGGTTGTGGCCAGCCAGAAGGACAAGGCTGCCAACGGCTATCTCGCCGACCTGAAGGCAAACAAGTTCACTCCCGATGGCGCCTGGTGGGGCAACGTGAATATGCTTGCTGCATTCCGCGTGGCTATGGACAAGGCTACCTACGGTGCAGACCTGAACAAGGCCGCAAAGAAGGTGGTGATGGACGAAGCCAACAACCTCCGCGCCGTGGGCGATACCAGCGGCTACCATCTGCCTGCATTCCCCTGGAGCTGGAACTGGGGCTCCAACAGTGCAATGGCAAACAACGCCATGGTGCTGCTCCACGCCTACTATCTCACCGGCGACAAGAGCTATGTGGATGGCGCCCAGCAGGTGCTCGACTATCTTTTGGGCAAGAACCCCATGGAAATCTCCTACGTCACTGGCTTTGGCTACCGCGCCGCACGTAACCCGCACCATCGCCCCAGCGAAGGCGACTGGGTAGACGATCCGGTGCCCGGCATGCTGGTGGGTGGTCCTCACCTGGGCAAGCAGGACATTAACCTGGATGGCAAGGAATCCTGGAAGTGCGAAAACTACGCAGCTGCCGACAAGCCGGCCCTGGCCTACATCGACAACCGCTGCAGCTACGCAACCAACGAAGTGGCTATCAACTGGAATTCTCCCTTGGTTTATGTGGCTGGCGCCCTGCAGGCAATTTACTTGGGCGTTGCCAACACCCCGGCTAAGTAATTTGGCTTATGCTTGCTTTTAAGCCAAATAAAAAGGATTGATTGAAAAGGACCTCGCGAAAGCGAGGCCTTTTTTTTTAAGTTTAGTGCCACGGAAAACTTTCTATTATAAAGTGACAGGCCTTGGTTATGGAATATTTGTATTTGACATGCCTTCTGGTTTCGATGGGTATGTTGGTATGGCTAAAGTTGTTTGACGTTAGAAAAAGCGTCTCCCAATATTTGAACTTGGTCATTGTAATTATTTCAAGCTTCGGGTATTATTTCTTGTCGATTTCAAGGACCCTCGAGGAGGCCCTTTACTCTCAAATCATTGGATACGTCGGTGGTGTTTTTCTACCGGTATTCTTCTTCTTTTTAGTCCTGGAAATTTGCCACCTGGATTTATCCAGGTTCGTGAAAGTCGTTCTTGTATTAGGCCAATGCTGTATCTATGGCTTTGTATGTACAATCGGAAGAAACGAGCTGTTTTATAAAAGCGTAGAAATGCACCTGGACAATGGGATGGTGGTACTGGATAAAGTTTATGGGCCGCTTCATATGCTGGCAATCGGCTCCATGTACTTGTATCTGTTTTTGGCCTTCGCTGTCGTGATCTACGCCCTTGTCAAGAAGAAGTCCGTAGATGTCAAAAACACCATAACCATGTTGGTGCTGATGGCCATTGCCACGGATGTGTATGTCATGGAAAAAGTACTTGGCTTGGAACATACCATTATTCCGCTTGCCTTCGACGTGCTTATGTTCGGTGCCTTGTTCCCGATCTATGACTCCAATATTTTTACGGTCTACGAAAACAAGAACATTGTAGACGAACAGCTTGGCAATGTTGGATTTTTGACATTCGATAAGAACAAGGCCTATAAAGGCTGTAACGGCTACATGGAAAAAATATTCCCGGAACTGTCGAAGTATAGGCTTGGCCAGATTATCGAAAATAGCAGCCAGGAATTGCAGTGCATTATCGACAAGATTGAAAGTATAGAAGAACTATATAAAGGTAGTTCGACCAGGGAACACATACATGTTTCAATAGAATCGTTTTTGTTGAACGACCGGTACTACGACGGCAAGATTCATGTACTGACAAATTCATTCGGAAAGCTTAAGGGATATACAGTAGAACTTCGCGACAATACGGAGCACTACAAGACCTTGGCGCTTCAGGAACGATACAACGACGAGCTGTCCGAAGAAGTTGATAAAAAGACAAGGCGCATAAAGAGCATCCAGGAAAAGACGATCCTTGGAATGGCCCAGATGGTGGAATCGAGAGACCTAAGCACTGGCGGGCACATTAAAAGGACAAGCGATGTCGTAAGAATCTTTGCGCGAAAACTGATTGATGCTGGCCTTGGTCTGGATTCTGAATTCTTGCAGCTGGTTATACGAAGCGCACCTATGCATGACCTAGGAAAGATTGGTGTGGACGATGCAGTGCTGCGAAAGCAGGGCAGGTTTACGGATGAAGAGTACAACAAGATGAAGGGACACTCGGAAATCGGGTACCGCATGGTAAGCGAGATACTGTCTGGTGTCGAGGAACCAGACTTTGTCCGTGTGGCAGAAAACGTTGCCCACTATCATCACGAGAAAGTCAACGGAACCGGATACCCCAAAGGATTGAAGGGTGAGGAAATTCCCATCGAGGCAAGAATCATGGCCCTTGCAGATGTGTTTGACGCCCTGGTTTCAAAGAGATGCTACAAGGATGCGTTCTCTTACGAAAGAGCCTACGAAATAATCGAAAAGGACTCAGGAACGCATTTCGACAAGCAGCTGGCCACAGTCTTCTTGTCTTGCAAGGAAGAACTCGAAAAGTATTACAACGCCGGCTAAGTGTGAAAAAGACCTCGCGGGGTCTTTTTTTGATGAATAAAGCTTATGCTGATGTACTATTTTTTCGCTTCGTATTCTTCTTTGGATATTTCCTTCCACATATTCTTTGTTAAAGTCTGCGGCCAAGATTGCCAAGGGTATCGGCGTCACCGCAAAAATCGTGTGCAGGTGGGTCCAGGATTACAGAAGGCAAAACAACTTGCCGTCCTACGAGGAAGATCGCCGGCTCAAGAGAAACTCCATTGAAGAGCTTATCTATCGTCGAACCTATGCCGACATGGACGATGTCAGGAGGACATCTTCAAATACATCGAGCTATTCTACAATCAATACGAAAAAAGAGTATATTTAAAACTTCAGATTAATGAATATGGTTTATGAAAAACCCTCTAAAAAAATCAACAAGTCCAAGTTTAATTGATTATATGGGTTATTACGGAAATTCAGATAATAAAAAGTTGAGGTGGGCATGGTTGTTAAATTCTCTAAAATTTTAATTCTGTTATGCGTTACGATAATATTGCAAGCGTTTGCTGAAGAATCTTTTGCAAGTCGTTCTGTAGCAGAGTCTCCGGTTACTGTGCAAAATATTTCTATCGAAAGAATTAAAGAACGTTTTGATGGGTTTAGATGTGTTTTTCGCGATGATCGAGGGGTGATCGTGACCCTTGAAGAGTTGTTTTCTCCTATGAAAACAATGGAGGCTGGCATTTATTTGGTGTATAACTATGACTCTAAGGCCTCGAAGAATGAATACTATGTTGGCAACAATGTGTATGCCTACATACCTCCAAACGGAGAGAATGCCTCAATTCTAAAAATTCCGGGAAGCCCCACGGAAAAATTGGAGGATGCAACTTCTGAACAATTCGAATTATGGGATAGGTTTGCCACTCGGAAAATGCTTAGTTCCAAGAATTTTAAAGAATACTGTTCCTCAAAAACAAATATTCGTTTCGTCGATGATTTGAACAACTTGTTAAAAGAATCTATTGATATTGAGTTGTCCGTCTTATTGACTAATCCCGATAACAGAGAAGGTTTTTCAATTTACATGGTTAAAGATGGAATGCCTGTAAAAATGTTGCATATGGATAATGTAAATCTTATTAATCCTGACATGAAGAAACGTTTTTTTTTGAAATATATTTCCCTGTACAACCAATTGAAGAAGGCAATGTTACGTGTGGATGAACGTTGCTCCTATAAGAATTTATGAAAAACGTTGTGATAATTCTGCTATTGTTCTTTTGCTCCACTTTTGTTTACTCTCAACCAAAATTGGAATTGCATTTGACCAAATACGAAGCATCTTTTTTAAGAGAAGAATTTAGGATGTATGATTCATCTGACTCGTTGATAAATGCTGGTAAGGCGACATACATTTTCTATGAACGACGTAATGAAATTTTTCTGTTTATAGTTCCTCATGAAGGAGATTTTCTTTTCTTTGTTCGGTTTCCTGAAATAAAAGCCAATCGTTTTACTGAACCTCATCAATTCTTTTTAGAACGAAAGGAAATACTTCAACAGGGTACCGTGCAAAAGTCCACTCTACGAGGGGATGCTATTGCAAAAATCCATGAATTCGATTTAAAGACAATCCCTTATGTTCGTGTTATTGTAAAAAACGATTCCAATGAACGTTCACACATTTTCAAGAATACAATATGGGGCGTAGATGTAGACAAAGACGTTAGTTATTTTCACATAAAGGACAATCGATCTTTGATCGAAACCCCTCCTCAATTTTTGAAAATATATATCGAGTTGTTTGACTATCTAGAAAAACTTGAAAAGGAACTAGTTGAAAATGACAAATAGATTGTTTTTAGTTCTAGTTGCTTTGGGAAGCGTTCTTCTGGTTTCATGCGCACCAAGCTCCCCGAACCTCTTTGAAATTGGTATGCAGTCCCTATTTCCCAAGAACAGCGGTATCGAGTTTGGTACGATGCGTTTGGATTATTACAGAGAATGGAACGAGATCGTACTTGTCGGAACCGATGTAAGAGTCAAAGACACTTCTCGTGAAGACGAAATTCTAGATTTAGCTATTGAAAAAGCGAAAGTTGATTCATTCTGCAAGGAAAACGTTTTCAATGAGTTTAGTTTTTCAAATGCTTCGTTGTATGGTGATCCTTTATTCATTGGTGAAAAAATTGAACAGGATTCGAATTTTACTGTAACTTGTTTATACAGTCATTACGACATGCCTATTCATGGGTATTCAAATCAATTTGAGCTCCAAGATTGGATTAAATTTTTAACAAGGCGGCAATCACAACTGTTTGACCAAGACTCCGTTTATCGCATTGTTTATTGGGGAGACTCTGTCTATGTGGAAAGTTCGCAAATTAAGGAACATCGATCGAACAGCACCTTCGCAGAAGGAACTGTGGTCCATGAATTCTATATCAGTAAATCGGAACCAGTGATCTCCATTGTTGCAAAACATGAATCATCTTTCCCAGTTGTAAAAAGACGGGCAGGCAATTTGTTGGTTGAAAGTCCTAGATACAAAGAACTCAAGAAACGGGAAGGACTTTGATTTGTCCTTTAGAAATTGAATAGAATTATCTCTGCAAGACGCGCCCATAGGAAGGAAAGAAGGTTCCCTTATTGTCGGAGAAGGGGACACTAGTCGCAAAAAACGGCTCTTGCCATTGCATTTTTAACAATACTATCTGTTTTAGAGGGGTGCAAAACCCCTTTTTTTGTGGGTAATTTTATTCTCGTAACCTACGGGCGGGTTGGGTGTTTCGCCTGTGCAACAAAAGGAATGAGAATGTTTGGAGTTGATTTCCGTGGGCTTTTCTCTGGAAAGTCCTGTGTTTCGGGCAAGTTCCGTGCCGTGGCTTTGTCCTTGGGTATTGCGGCGAGTGCAGGTTTTGCTCAGGATCAGTTGTATCCTGAAATGTTTCCGCTGTCAGCGGTGAAGCTTTTGGCTGGCCCCCTGCAGGAACGCCAGGACTTGAATGGCGAAACTTTGCTGGCTTATGATACTGACAGGTTGATTGCGCCTTTCTACGAAGAGGCGGGCATGCGCCCTAAGGCAACCAAGTTCAGCAACTGGGCTGGTTTGGATGGCCATGTTCTGGGGCACTACTTGAGCGCCTTGGCTATGCATTATGCGGCTACCGGCGATACGGAAATCAAGAAGCGCATGGAATATGTGGTGGATGAACTGGAAATCATCCAGAAGCAGAATTCCAAGGACGCAAACTTTGTAGGCTACATCAGTGGCGTTCCCAACGGAAAGTCCATGTGGCTCAAATTCAAGAACGGCGATGCCGGCGCACAGAACGGCTATTGGGTTCCCTGGTACAATATTCACAAGACATACGCAGGCCTGCGTGACGCCTGGATGTACGGCGGAATTTCCAAGGCCAAGACCATGTTCCTTGCCCTTTGCGACTGGGGCATTACCATTACCAACGGCCTTAACGATTCCAAGATGGAATCCATGATGGGTACGGAATACGGCGGAATGAACGAAGTGTACGCCGACGCTTACGAAATCACCAAGAATTCCAAGTACCTGGATGCAGCAAAGAAATGGTCCCACAAGTGGCTGCTGAATTCCATGGCTTCCAACAACGACGTGCTTTCCAATAGGCATGCCAATACCCAGGTGCCGAAAGTTGTGGGTTTTGCTCGCGTGGCGGAACTGAGTGGCGACAAGACTTACAAGGCCGGCGCCGAAACCTTCTGGGACATCGTGGTGAACAAGCGTAGTATTGCCATCGGTGGCAACAGCATTTCGGAACACTTCCCGGATTACGACAAGTACAACAAGTATATCGAGGAACGTGAAGGACCTGAATCCTGCAATACTTATAACATGCTGAAGCTGACGGAGCGTTTGTTCCATATGACGCCCAATGCCAAGTATGCGGATTTCTATGAACGTGCCTTGTTCAACCATATTTTGTCTACAATCCACCCGAAGCACGGCGGGTACTGCTACTTTACTCCGGCTCGTCCCCGTCATTACCGCGTGTATTCCAAGGTGAATGCAGGCATGTGGTGTTGTGTGGGTTCCGGCATGGAAAATCCCGGCAAGTATGCCCAGTTCATTTACACCAAGGAAAATGATGCACTGTACGTGAACCTTTACGCAGCCACCGAATTGGACTGGAAGGAAAAGGGCGTAAAGATCAAGCAGGAAACTGCATTCCCCAAGGGGGAGGTGTCGAAATTTACTGTTAGCGGTGCGGGCAGTTTCAAGATGATGCTGCGTCACCCCTACTGGGTGAAGGCCGACGAATTCAAGGTTGTGGTGAATGGCGATACCGTTGTGTCGAAGTCTGATGTGTCCAGCTATGTTTCTGCGGGCACTGTCAAGGGTGGCGATGTGGTGGAAGTTGTTTACCCCATGCACACTCATACCGAGGACTTGCGCGGCATGAGCAACTACGTGGCTCTCCTCCATGGTCCTATTGTGCTGAGCGCAAAGACAGGTACTGAAGGTCTCTCTGGCTTGGTGGCTGATGATGGTCGCTGGAGCCATATTGCAGGTGGCCCCCTCCAGTCTCTGGATGCCGCCCCCATGCTGGCTAGCGAAAAGAAGGACATTCCTTCCAAGGTGACGCCGGTGAAGGGCGAACCGCTCCACTTTAAGGCACCCTACTTGTTCGCCGCCCAGAAGGATGCGAACCTGTTGCTGGAACCCTTCTACGAAGTACACGACGCCCGCTACATGATGTATTGGATGGTGCTGACGGATCCTGCAATTCTTGAAAAGCTGAAGAAGGAACAGGCCGAGGCGTTGGCTCTTGACGAAAAGACAGTGGACAAGGTGTCGCCGGGTGAACAGCAGCCCGAAGCAGATCACCGCATGCAGAAGGAGAATTCCTCTACCGGAAATCATCAGGGTGAATTCTACCGCGATGCGGGTCAGTGTTCCGGTGGTGATGGCGGATTCATTAGCTACGAGCTGGAAACCAACAGCGAAGACTCCTTGGACCTGATGGTGCGTTACTGGGGTAACGAAGGTTGCAATCGCGCCTTTGACATCATGATCGACGGTGAAAAGCTTGCCAGCGAAAATATTTCCAACAAGTGGAAGAAGGATGAATTCGTCAACGTGAAGTATCCTATTCCCGACAACATGGTGAAGGGCAAGAAGGTGATTACCGTAAAGTTCCAGGCAAGCACCGGCATGGTGGGCGGTATCTTCGGAGTACGTCTGTTGCGCAACAAGCCGAAGCCGGAACCTGTTGTAGAAGATTCGACCGACGCAATTGTTGCTAGCCGAAAAGTTGCAAGCTCTGTGCCGCAGCTCCGTGCCCGCGCAAATTCCGATGTGTTGCAGATCGAAGCTAGCTCTCCGTTGCAGAACAATGTGGCTGTGAAGATTTTCTCCATGGATGGCCGCCTGGTGAAGGCTCAAACATTGAATGCCGGCAGCGCAACTTTCAGCATTGGCATTGGTGACATGAAGAATGGCATGTACATTATGCGTGTGCTGCAGAACGGAAATCTGTTCGGCAATACCATCTTCACGAAAAAGGGAATTTGACGATAGCTTGAATGCTTGAATGGACTTAAAAAACGACAAATGGGGTACTAAATTGAGCGAAAACTTGGTTTGGTATCCCATTTTTTATACAAACTAAACTTTTATGGCGCTTAATTAAGCTTGATGTGCGTTGGGAAGGGTATTAAATCCGTTTTATTATTTGTTTAGTACCCTAAATGCAAAATGTTTGAATGACTTTGTTTATTACAAATTAATTTTTTGGGTACTATTTTATGTGTTTTACTTGTTTAGTACCCTATTTTTTGAAAAATGTGAAATTTGTGGGCTCATTTCCTTGCAAAATGGCATTTTTCGGGTGTACCCGATTTGCGTAAAACTGCCTCAGGGTGTATCTTTAGAATATCCCTGGGGTTTATTATGAGTTTGAAAAAGTTTTTCAAGATGGTTTGTGGGGTGGTCGTTGCGCAGTGTGCTTTGGCAGGTTCCGCTATCGCAGCACAGCCTGTCGCGGGAGATAAGGTCGGCGGTTTAGTGCTTCAGGATTTGAACTACACGGACCATCTGCAGACTTTGCCCAATTACGATCGTGGTTTTTATTATTCCCAGGCGCTCCACGTTAAGGTGGAAGGTTCCAAGCCTATTGAAAAGCCATATGGTAAGCTGGTTCACCTTCGTGCAGACCTTGCGGAATTCAGCAGCCGCGCCTGGCTGAAGATTGATACTACCGGGGGCCGGCGCGATACCACTTGGGGCAAGTCCCAGGACTTAACGGAAGATGCCTTGAACGTTTTGCAGACCACCTTCGATAACATCCGCAAGAACGGCAGCAAAGTCATTGTGCGATTCTGTTACGACCCGTGGTTTGATGGGCATTCCAACACTACTGCGGAACACGAGTGGGTGCTGCGCCACATTGAACAGCTGGCTCCGCTTCTGACAAAGAACGTAGACATCATCGTGGCTCTTGAAATGGGCATGCACGGCGCCTTCGGTGAAATGCATAGCGATACGGCGATTACGTACCCCCGCGTGGCCGAGGCGGTAAACAAGATGTTGCGCCTGACGACTCCGGAACTTAAGATTCTCACCCGCACGGGAAATTACTCTGCCGCAGTTCTTGGCTTTGAAAACTGGGGCGTTGATTTCAACATCGACAGCGATGTCTTTAAGAAGATTGCGGAAGCCAAGGGCGATACCATGTACCGCGTGGGAATGTTTAACGACGGCTATCTTGGAACCCAGTATGATTACGGTACCTGGGGCTCGAATTGTGAAACATCCATCTGTCGTGAAGAAGGTGTGGCCTGGCTTGAAAAGTACAGCATCAACACGCCTTATGGTGGCGAGGCTGTGGCGACGGCCAGCGGTTACCAAGTCATCAATACGCCGGAGTTCCTGGCCTACGAAGGCTTCCGTACCCACACCAGTTACTTGAACATGCATTGGAATAACAATGTGGTGGATGGCTGGAAGGCCAAGCATTTTAGCGGCAAGGATTTTGAATACGACGGAACAAAAATTGATTCCCTTACAGGTTACAAGTTTATTGAAGACCATCTGGGATATCGTTTTGTGCTGCGAGAATCCTGGTTGCCCGATACAATTGGTTCTAGCCGACATTTTCAGGCGAAGCTGAAAATTCAAAACGTGGGCTTTGGAAATCTGACTAAAGATCAGCCAGTGTATCTTCTTATTGAACAGGACCGTGACATGGGCGGCCTTGCTGTTGAACCGAGTGGTGATTCTCTTCTGCTAGAAAATCTTGACTTTAGAAATGTGTTGAGTAGGAAAATCGTCGTTGCCGATGGTGATACCAACATGACTTTTGATGGAGTCAATGACATTGATATTGATGTAAAGGATTGCCCCATGGCTTATGGAAAGAATGATGTTTACCTCCTTGTGGGTAACGTGTCCTTTGCCAATAAATCATCAAGAGATCCTTTTGTTTTTCATGAAAATAAAAATGCAATGTACTTAGGTTCTTTTGTGTATGATCGCGAGAAATCAGATGCTATTGGAGTGTTGCGCAATGTTCGAAACAAGGGGACTGAAACTCGCGTAGAACGTGCCGACCAGAAAATCCAGGTCCGCGATGGTCGCAGTCGTTCAAACGCACTTGGCAAAAATCGCGACGGGTCTGGCGATAAGTTGTTCCGTGCGAATGGAAAAGCCGTGAAATAAAAGTCGGGTGGCGCCGACAAAAAAAGGTGGTGTTATGAAAAAGTTGTTTGGGTTTGCGGGAAGTTTGGTTCCTGCGCTTTCTCTGGTGGCGTTCCTCGGAACTTCTGCCCAGGCGGAGATTTCTGTAACGGTGGATGCATCTGCCGGCGTCAAGAAAATTTCCCCTTACCTCTATGGCCGAAACATTGACAAGGTCAGCGCCGATAGCGCCCGCCTCAGCGATGAAGACCAAACTTCCATCAAGACGATGAACGAAGCCGGCATTCGTTTTATTCGTGCAAACTACGGCAACAATTCTACCCGCTACAACTGGCGAAAAAAGTTGACCGTTCATCCGGACTGGTACAACAACGTGAATGCCGTAGACTGGGACATTACCGCCAAGAAGATTCTGGACAACATGCCTCAAGCAGATGCCATGTATGCTTTCCAGTTGACGGGTTATGCGGCCGCCACCAACGAATACAACTTTGCAGATTGGACTTTCTACAAGGCTCATAACGATACCTGGGCCAAGGCAACCCTTGACTTGGCTGGCGGTGGCGAAGTTGCCGACGATGGCGAAACTCTCATCAAGGCCGGCGATTACAGTTTGTATTGCGAGCCTTGGCCTGCTGATTCCACTGTGGGAATTATTGACCACTGGGCAAAAGAATTGAAGTACGATATGTCCAGACTTCAGTATTGGAGCATGGACAATGAAATGGAAATTTGGAATGGTACCCACGGCGACTTGCCCTTGGATATGGATCCGGATTTCTTGGTGGAACGTTATGTTGATGTGGCCAAGAAGGCCCGCGCCGTATGGCCCGAAATCAAGTTGACTGGTCCTGTGGTTGCAAACGAATGGCAGTGGTGTACAACTGGTGCCTCGGAAGGAAAGTCTGGCCTGGGCAAGGGCGAAGACCGCAATTACTGCTGGCTTGAATACTTTATCAAGCGCCTTGCCGAAGAACAGAAAAAGTCCGGCGTCCGCATGTTGGATGTTTTCGATATGCATTGGTATCCTACGGAGAAAACATATGCAGAGCGCGTGAACTGGCATCGTGTATTCTTTGATACCACCTACAACTATTCCGGTGCCAATGGAATCAAGTTGGTGAGCGGAAAGTGGGATAACAACCAGACAAAGGAATATGTTTTTGCCCGCGTCAATGGATGGCTGGAAAAGTACTTTGGCAAGGACCATGGAATTACCTTGGGCTTGACCGAAACAGATATTATTGACAAGGACGATCCCATGACCACTGCGCTTACGTACGCCTCCTGGCTTGGAACCTTTATGGATAATGGTGTGGAAATTTTCACGCCTTGGACATGGGGCGAAGGCATGTACGAAGTGGTGCATCTCTTTAGCCGCTATAATCAGCAATTCCGGGTGCAGTCTGAATCCAGCAACGATTCCTTGCTTTCGGCATATGCCTCTGTAAGCAATGCAAGAGATTCCATGACGGTGATTCTTGTGAACCGCGCAGAAAAGGATGCACAAAGCGTGACCTTGAATGTGAAGGGCTTGAAGAATGTGGGTGCTTCTGCAGAAACTTTGACATTGGCTGGAATCAGCGGCGAGACTTTTGTTTCTCACGAAAGCAATGCATTGAAGAAGGGCGCTGCAACTGTTGATGTTGCTGCTGGTACGGTGGCTCTCGAAGTGCCTGCAAAGTCCATTGTGGCGGTGCGCTTGACTGCTGACCCGGGCGATGTGATTGACGCTATTTTCAAGCCATATGATCGTCGCACCGTCAGAAACCAGCCCATGGTTTTCCGTGAAGATCATCAAGTGAAAGTCCGTGGCGGCGAACGATATGGTGAAAAGATCTTCCATGTGAACGGAAAAGTCGTGAAGTAAGGTTTGCGTTTGCTTTAATACAAAAAAGCCCCGGCACAAAGTGTCGGGGTTTAATGCTTTTTGGATCCTTCGGTCACTGCGTTCCCTCAGGATGACGCGGTTGAGTCCCTCAGGATGACGCGGACGATACAAAAAATTAGCCGTTGACCAACTTTACGAATTCGCGGCAGACTTCTTCGGGATTGGGCTTGCCGAAGATTGCGGAGCCTACGACGAATACGTTTGCGCCAGCTTCCTTGCAAGCGAGGATGTTGTCCAGCTTGACGCCGCCATCGATCTGGATGTCAAGTTCCGGCTTCATCTGGCGAAGTTCGCGAATTTTGTCCAGGCAGTAGGGAATGAGGCTCTGGCCGCCGAAACCCGGATTCACAGACATCACCAGAACCATGTCAACGATGTCGAGAACATGCTTGATGCTTGTAAGCGGGGTTGCCGGGTTGATGGCAACAGCGGGCTTTACGCCAAGTTCTGCAATCTGGTGCAGCAAACGATCCAGATGGTTAGTGGTTTCGGCGTGGACGCTGATGAGGTGTGCGCCAGCCTTTGCAAATTCACCTACGTAGTTTTCGGGATTGGCGATCATCAAGTGGCAATCCAGCGGAAGGCTTGTGCCCTTCTTGACGCAGGCGGAAATGCCCGGGCCAAAGCTGATGTTCGGAACAAAGTGTCCGTCCATGATGTCCAAGTGAACGAGGCCTGCGCCGCCGTTTTCGATGGCCTTGAGGCCGTTGCCTAATTCCAGAAAGTTTGCGTTTAAGACGCTGGGTGCGATAATTTGCTTCATGGCGTGCAAGTTAGAAATTTTGCATTCATTTGCCAATCTAGACAGATAAACTTTATTTTACTATTATTGGGCGCAAATAAAATTAAGGAGAAAAATATGTCCAAAGGTACTAAGACTGTAGTTGCAAAGCCGGCTGCTAAGAAGGCCGCTGCTAAGCCCGCAGCAAAGGCCGCTAAGCCCGCTGCAGAAAAGAAGGTTGCTGCTAAGGCTGCTAAGCCGGCTGCAAAGAAGGAAGCCCCGAAGGCTGCAGCAAAGGCTGAAAAGAAGGTTGTCGCTAAGGCTGCTCCCGCCAAGAAGGCTGCTGCTCCTAAGGCTGCCGCAGTTAAGGCTGTCAAGCCGGCTGCAGAAAAGAAGCCCGCTGCAAAGAAGGCCGCAGCTCCTAAGGCTGCCAAGAAGGTTGCAGTTGTTCTCACCACTCCGACCGCTTACGAACTCGCTTCCAAGGTGACCGTTGCAGGTTCCTTCAACGAATGGAACCAGGCTACCGCTGTTGTTTGCAAGAAGGACAAGAAGACTGGCCTCTGGTCTGCAAAGCTTTCCCTCGTTGCTGGCACCTATCAGTACAAGTTCATTTGCGATGACCAGTACTGGGACGAAGGCGACAACAAGGTTGTTGAAGTCAAGTAATCGTTGCACCCGGTAATTCGCGGCTCTGTGCTGCGGCGACCCGTGACATGCATTTGGAAAGGCCCCTCCTCGGAGGAGCCTTTTTCGTTTGATGAAACCAAATAAATTAATATTTGTCAGCTTTTGTCACTGCTTTTGATCTATATTAAAGGCATGGCATTCAAGATTATACGAAACGATATTACTAAGGTCAAGGCCGATGTCCTTGTAAATTCGGCCAATACTGAACCCATTTGCGCAGGTTACCGTACCGACGCCGCCATTTACGAGGCTGCCGGTTTTGATGATATGCTTGCCGCCCGCCAAAAGATCGGCAAGATCGAGGTGGGCCATGCCGAGGTTACCCCGGCATTCAAGCTTCCGGCCAAGTATGTCATCCATACGGTGGGCCCCATGTGGGTGGATGGCAAGTCTGGCGAGCCCGAGGCCTTGCGCAGCTGCTATCGCGAATGCCTTTCAAAGGCTGTTTCTCTGAGGGCAAAGTCCATTGCCTTCCCGCTGATTTCTACGGGAGCCTTCAAGTTCCCCAAGGATCAAGCGCTGGATATTGTTACCGAAATTGCCAAGGAATTTACCAGCGAGCATAAGCTGGATGTGATTCTTGTTGTGTACGATGAGGAATCCTTTGGTTTGACCTCCGACTTGACGGACTTTGTGCAGGCCTACATTGACGAACATTACGTTGGCAAAGTTACCGAAGAACGCCTGGAGATGTACAGCGAAATGAATTCCTCGGAGGAGGAACGCTGGCAGTGGCGTGGCGAAAGCTCGCTGCCTCGGCGCGGAAAATTCAATGGAAAAATTCGTGATGAGAATCCGCTTTGCGAACAGGCTGCGATTGACAAAATTTCAGTTTGCATGTCTCCTCGCGGGGTTGTGCCGTTAGAAAAGAGCAAGAAAAAGGAAACGCCAAAGCCGGTTTTCGCATCCTTTAAGGGCAAGTTAGAAGAGGATCTTGGTAGAAAAATTAAAGATTTTGATATTCAGCCTTTTAGTCAGCGCTTGATTTATTACATTAATCAGAAGGGTCTTGACTCTGCTGCCGTTTACAATGCAATATTTATGGATCGTAAGCACTTTTCAAAAATCCTTAATGATAGAATCAAGACAATAAGGCGCGAAACAGTTTTGGCCCTTGCCGTAGGTATGAAGTTAAATGTTGTTGAAACGACTGATTTACTTTCGTACGCAGGTTATTCATTTACTCCAAACATTAACCTGACTGATGTGATTGTTGAAGCGTTCATTGAACGGAAAGTTTACGACCTCATGCGAATAAACATTGCATTATCAGATAACAATCAACCTCAGTTAGGTTAACAATAGCGCCGGGAAACCGGCGTTTTTTTTGTCGCTTGTCAGGCGACCTCGCGGGCCTTGCGATAGGGTATCTTTGTTTTTGTTAAGAGGGAACGGCAATCCCGCCGACCCGAACAAAAAGAGGTAAAATATGAAGCAGGGTTTGACTGAAATGGTTTTCATCATGGACCGTAGCGGTTCCATGAGCGGCTTGGAAAAGGACACTATCGGCGGTTTCAACTCCACTATCGAAAAGCAGAAGCAGGAACCTGGCGAAGCCATTGTTTCCACCGTCCTCTTTGACAACGAAATGGAAGTTCTCCATGACCGTATTCCCATTGCCAATGTTCCCGCCATGACTGACAAGGAATACTATGCCCGTGGCTGCACCGCCTTGCTGGATGCTGTAGGCTTGGCAATCCACCACATCGGAAACGTGCACAAGTACGCCCGCGACGAAGATCGCCCTGAAAAGACCATCTTCGTGATTACCACCGACGGCTACGAAAATGCCAGCCACATTTATACCGCCAAGAAGGTGAAGGAAATGGTGGAACGTCAAAAGTCCAAGTACGGCTGGGAATTCATTTTCCTGGGAGCAAACATTGACGCCGTGGAAACAGCCCGTGGTTTTGGTATCGCCGAAAACCGTGCCGCCAACTTCGTGAACGATGACGCAGGAATTATTAAGTGCTGTGCCGCTCAGAACACGGTCATTAGAAATATCCGTATGAATATTGAGGATGCTTCCTGGAAGGACGACATTGAAGCCGACGTAAAGAAGCGTGGCCGCCGCCGTTAAAAACATCAATAAAGCGTGCAAACGGCAAATCGTTTCTACGCAAGTCATATAATTAAAAGGGGAGCAGGGTCGCCGGGAGAAATCCTGGCGTCCTTTTTTAATTTATCTTTAAGATTATAAGGATGTGAGAGTATGAAGTTCTTTTGTTTTGGTGTTTTAGGCGCGCTGGCGCTTGGCCTTTCGGCTTGCGGTGGCGATAACGGATCCTCGGCAACGCAGGATGACTTGTCTTCCAGTTCCTCTGCGGATTCCGTGGCTGATACAAACGCCATTGTGGTACTGAAAAATCCACCGGTGATTTTTACCGAAGTGGACCCTGTGAACTTGGTGTACAAGGATGAAGAGGGAGGTGACGCCGGCTGGGTGGAAATTTATAACCCTGCAGACACGGCGGTGAACCTCAAGGGTTATTACTTGACCAACTCTGCGGCTACCCCGACGAAATTCCAGTTTGGCGATGTGGTGGTCAAGCCCAAGTCCCACATGATTGTTTATTTGTCTGGTAGAAACTTGCCGGACTATGTGGCTCCTCACGATACGGTCAATCTTTTGACTTCCTTTTGCGAAGTGGAGTACGATGCGATTACCAGTCCGGGCCGCGGCAAGAGCGAAATGAAACCTCTTCCGGGAAAGTCCGATTTCTGCTTTGTAGAAAACGGAAAGAACATGGCCGGCGCCCAGATGATTCCTGTGAAGGGCGACCTGAGTTATTTCCAGTTGGCTTTGAGCGTTGGCTCTACGGACGAGGGCAAGGTTCCTGTTGATCTTTCCAAGGCAAATCAGTTCCTGCTAAAGGCTTACATTCCCAAGGGCGAATCTCTTAACTTCAGATTCTTGCAGAAGGGTTTCCGCGAAGTCAAAAGCTGGGCCAAACTTCTGACGGGAACAGGGGACTCCAATACGGTTTATTCCATTAGGCCGCCCCTTTATACGGACTATCCTAACTTGAATGAATTTACGGGACTTCGTCTGGACTTCGATTATCATGATTCCATTGCGAAGGATGTGAAGCTTTTCAGCTACATCGCTTACAGCCGCGGCAACGAACCTCACGCCAATTTCAAGTCCAAGAAGGAAGGCGGTTCCCTCTACTTGTTCAATAACGAAAAGCAGTTGGTGGATTCCGTGATGTATCCGGCGGCTGTTATTGGAAAAACTTGGTCCCGCGAAACTGTAGTTGCCGGTGGTTTGAATAGCGCAAATGGCAAGTGGGGTTTCGCTGTGGCAACGCCTAATGGTGCTACAGCAGGCACTGTGGAAAATGCGGCTTCCCAGAACGTGAAGACTGAATTCCCCAACTCCGGTTTTTATTCCAAGCCGTTTACCATTGCTTTTGATAGTGATAGCAATATCCGTTGCGAAAAGGGCGGCACTGTTCCTACCGTAAAGAGCCCGCTGATGAACGCCAGCTTGACCATCGAAGAAACTACGGTTTTGCGCTGCGCTACTTTTGAAGAGGGCGCCGTTCCTGGAAACGTCATCAACCGTACTTACATTTTCGAAGACCAGCCCACGGTAGCTTCTGTATTCATTACCGGCGATCCGTTGCAGATGTTCCATGCGGATTCCGGCTTGTTCAAGAATGAAAATTTCTGGAGCGACAAGGAAATCCCTGTGAACATTGAATTGCTGGAAGCTGGGCAGAAGACGCCTGGCTTTAGCGAGAATGCGGGCCTTGCCATTAGCGGTAACGCCACACGAACCTGGCCGAAGAAATCTGTGGAAATCACTTTCCGCGAAAAGTACGGAAAGAACAAGTTGGATTATGCGTTGTTCCCGGAATTCCCTGAACTGAAAAAGTTCAAGAGTTTCAAGCTGCGCAACAACGGAAACAATTTCCATTTCGACTACATCCGCGATATGCTGGCATCCTCCATTACGGAGGGGCTGGGCGTTGATTACCAGCATGGCCGTGCATCCATTGTTTTCTACAACGGTGAATACTTCGGCATCCACAACATCCGCGAATCTTCCAATAAGAACTATTACCTGGCCAAGTACAACTTGGACGGCGATGAAATTGATTTGGTGAACAGCTCCGGTGAATATGTGGACGGCTCTCCGGTGGAATTTGTTTCGATGACCAACTTCTTGCTCAGCAAGACAATGACCGATGAAAACCTGGCCATTGTGAATGAACAGCTGGACCTGAACAATCTCATCAATTACTATGCGGCAGAAATTTTCGCGGACAATCGCGACTGGCCCGGAAACAACCGCAAAATGTGGCGAGCTAAAAATCCGAAGACTGCCTGGAAGTGGTTCATGTTCGATACAGATATGGCCTTCGATAATACCCAGAGTAAGTTGACGGGAAATATTTTCGAGTTCGTAACTGCAGAAAATTCCGGTTGGCCCAACAATCCTGAATTCACTCAGCACTTGCGTCGTTTGCTGACTAACGCAAACTTCAAGGCAGCTTTCATTAATCAAATTGCAACCAACCTTTGCATGAACTTTAGTGCCGAACGCGTGCTTGCCCGCATGGAAAAACTGAAGGGCGATATCGCCGCCGAAGTGGAACGGGATCAGAAGCGCTGGGGCAAAAACGTGGCCACCATGACAGAACACGATGGCCGAATCAAGACCTTCGCCACCACCCGCCAGGATGTGGTCCGCAAGGAAATGCAGGAGCATTTTGCCTTGGGAGAAATGGTCGACGTAACTATTGCGAGTTCCGGAAATGGCGTCGTGCAAGTTCATTACTTGCCTTTGGACGAGTCTTCGTTGAAAATCAAGTTTTTCAAAGGAACTCCTGTGACGCTTACCGCAGTTCCGAAGGCCGGAGGAACATTCGTGGGTTGGAACGATGGCGTTACCGATGTGACTCGCATCATCGATCCTGAAAGTGGCCTGAAGGTGACGGCAAATTTTAAGTAGGTTGCTTGACACTTTTGTTGCCATCTTTGAAAAAAAATTGTAGAATAGTGACTGCAAAAAAGGAGTTTTTATGAAGAAGGTTTTTGCAAGAATGGGTGTCGCTGTTTTGGTTTCTGCAATGGCTTTTGCATTGAATGCCTGCGGCAGCGATTCGGGTTCCTCGGCAGGAGATGACCCTGGTTCTTCCAGTGGTTCCTCAGAATCCGGTTCCATGACCGACTCCAGAGATGGCCAGAAATATAAGACCGTGAAGATTGGAAAGATGGTCTGGATGGCGGAAAATATGAATTACAAGACTGTGGCCAGCAAGTGCTATGACGACAAGCCTGAAAACTGCGAAAAGTATGGTCGCCTGTATAACTGGGACGATGCCATGGCTGCCTGCCCCAATGGCTGGCACCTGCCCAGTCAGCAGGAATTCGAAGATCTCTTTGAAGCCGCCGAGAAAGCAGGCGACGATGCTGGCATTGTGCTGAAGTCAACCTCTGGTTGGATCGACGATGGCGAAGGAACCGATGCTCTCAAGTTTGGCGCTGAACCCTCCGGCTGGTACGCCCCCGAAGAAGAAGCCTTCTTGGAAGAAGGCGTTGTGGCTCGACTCTGGTCTTCCGAAGAGGAAAATGCAACCGATTCCTACTACGCACATTTTGACTACGCCTATGACAACGTTGAAATGTACATGCATAGCAAGGGAAGCCTGCACGCCGTTCGCTGCGTGAAGAATTAGGCTTGCTTTCCTGTTAGGGACCGAAGTGGCGTAGCCATTCGAACGGGTTTACGTTTTTTGTAAGATGTTCCGTAAACCCGGTTGAACGAAAAACGCCGAAGGCGTTTATAGCGCAAGGGCCCGGCTGGCGCAAGCCGGCAACAGCCAAAAAGTTTTTAAATTTTTCCCGTTAATTTGAATAGGGCGAGCGTAGTTTGTTTCGCCCCAAAAGGGAATTAAAATGAAGAATACTAACATCCCCGAAGAACAGTTTGTGAAGGCTGCCGCTGAGTTCGGCACCCCGCTTTGGATTTACGACCGCGCAACTATCGAACAGCGTTGCAAGGAAGTGAAGGTTTTTGATAACGTGCGTTTTGCCCAGAAGGCATGCCCGAACCTCAGCGTGATTTCTCTTGTGCGCAAGCAGGGCTGCGTGGTGGACGCTGTCAGCGCCGGTGAAATTGTCCGCGCTCTCAAGGCCGGTTACAAGGGCGGCTGCGAAAAGGGTAAGGTTCCCGAAATTGTTTACACTGCCGACATCTTCGACAAGGATGCTCTGGAACTGGTGAAGGAACACAACATCGCTGTGAACGTTGGCTCTCCCGACATGATCCAGCAGCTTGCCGATGCAGGCGTGAAGTCCGAGCTGACCATCCGCGTGAACCCGGGCTTTGGTCACGGCCACTCCCGCAAGACCAACACCGGTGGCGATCTTTCCAAGCACGGTATCTGGCACGAACAGATCAAGGACTGCGTGAAGTTGGCTCAGGAAAACGGCATGTGGATCACTGGCCTGCATATGCATATCGGTTCCGGTTCTGACTTTGAACATTTGGCTTCTGTTGCCGACGCCATGTGCGACGCTAGCCGTCGTCTCGGCTCTCACCTCCGCACTATCAGCGCAGGCGGTGGTCTTCCCATTGAATACCACGAAGAGAACAAGGGCCCGCACATCGACATGGCTGCCTACTATGGCATTTGGGATGGCGCCCGCAAGAAGATCCAGCAGAGCATCGGTCACGACGTTCATCTGGAAGTGGAACCGGGTCGCTACCTGGTTGCAGAAAGCGGCTACCTCATGGCTGAAATCCGCGCTGTCAAGAAGCAGGGCGACAATCTGTTCTACATCGTGGACGCTGGCTTTACCGACCTGGTTCGCCCCAGCTTCTACGGTTCCTACCATCAGATCTCTGTCATCGCCCGCGATGGCCGCGAACTGAACGAAACTGTTGACGCCGTTGTTGGCGGCCCGCTCTGCGAATCCGGTGACGTGTTCACCCAGGAAGAAGGCGGCTTCGTTGTGACCCGTAAGCTCCCCAAGGCTAAGGTGGGCGACCTGCTGGTTCTCCACGATGCAGGCGCTTACGGTGCTGCAATGTCCAGCAACTACAACAGCCGTCGTTACGCTGCCGAAGTGATGTACACCAACGGCGAAATGAAGGTTGTCCGCGAACGTCAGACTTGGGAACAGCTCCTCCAGAACGATCGCATTATTGAATTGTAAAAGGAGATCCCGGGCTAAACCCGGGATGACATCCAAAAACTTTAAAGCCGGCGATTTACTCGTCGGCTTTTTTCGTGCAATCTGTTTTCAAATTTTTAAGGGTGCTTGTTAGGGTCGTAGTTCTTGTCGTATTTTGGTCTGGGATCTGGACCTGTGGTGAGCCAATCGATGGTTCCTACGATAGCGCCTATGGCTCCGCCGATCAGAGCTCCGCCAGCCATAGCGGCAAGGGAACCGAGAAAAAGGCCGTCCTCGATTTTTCGCTCTCTTTCAGACTTGTCATAATAGTCTTCGTCATCATCTTCTGAAATGGCGGCGAACCCTAGGAACATGACTACTCCCGGGGCTACGCCTATGCTTGCTCCGCATGCCATGCCATCTGTGATGGGATGCATTCCCGTACTGCAGGTGGAGCACCCGGTGGTACCCAGCAAAACAGCGGCGCACAAAAGAATTGAAATAATCTTTGAAATCCTAACCATAAATTCAAAACTATAAAAAAATCCGTAGGAATTGCTTCCTACGGATTTCGTTTTGGTTGTTGGAGAGATTCGTGCGCGGTTTAAGACCCGCGCGGCCTTGTACTGAGCGGAGCCTGTCCGCGAAACTTTTACTTCAGGCTTACCTTGCGGACCATGAGCACTGCGCCGTGGTTGGAGATTACCTTGGCGAAGTAGGTGCCTGCGCTCAGGCTTTCCAGGGAGATGGTGGCGCTGCCGTTAACAGCGTGCATCTGCTTGACGCGTCCCTTGGTGTCCATCAGCATCACGCGGGAGTCTGCAGGAGCGGCCACGAAGAGGTTGCGGCCTGCCAGCTGCATGCTTGCGGAAATTCTGTTCGACATGTGGACGGTCTTGATACCCTGAATCACGGTGCCTTCCGGAGCACCCACGATGGTGCCGCGGCCTACGGTACTCATGTACACGACGCCGTAGGTATTCATGTCGCCTACAACGAACTTGCCGTTACCCGGACCGCCGAACTGGTGCATGTCATCGTTGATGCGTTCGAAGGTCTTGCACTTGTCGGTACTGCGGTAGATGCCAACGGGGGAGTACTTGTATTCCGTGCCGCCCCACTGCTTTTCGCCGATGGAATCCTTGGTGCCACCCCAGATGTAGATGGTTTCGTAGTCGGAGCCTTCCTTGGCCTTTCCGATACCAACTGCAACTGCGGTACCCACGATGTTGCAATCAGTCCAGGTCTTGCCGCCGTCTTCGGTGTAGCTGAGACCGTTATGAGAGTAACCGTCGGCTTGCCAAATCTGTTCCTGGTCGCGGGCTACCCAAACGTGGCCTTCCTTGCCGGGAACCGTGCGGATGGGGTTGCCTGCACCAGACCAGTTTTCGTTGGTCTTGAGGTTGGATGCCTGCTTGAATGTTTTGCCTGCGTCGCTGGAAACGTAGAACTCGCCATTGTCGCCGGCCAGGTAGAATACATCAGGATTTACCGGGTCCGGAGTCATGCGGCCGCTGCCTGCGCTAAGGGTCACTGCAGTCCATGTCTTGCCGTTATCTGCGGAGCGGTAGTAGGAAGATCCGTTTTCCGGCTTGTGCATGATGACCTTGCCATCTGCGGAGAGTGCCACGATACCCTTGGAACCCTTGATGATGCCGTCAACTTCCAGGTCGGTCCATGTTTCGCCCATGTCGTCGGAGCGGTACATCATGTTGTGGTTCTTGCTTTCGTACTGCAGGTATTCCGTTGTCACGCCTGTGCGGACCAGTGTACCCGTCAGGGGAGCGTAGCCCATGCTTTCGGTGGAGCCCACAGTGGGGAAGTGGCGCTTGACCGGAGCATTAATATCAGTATAGACGCCGCCGTCGTAGTCACCGATGGCAGTAACCAGCGGGCCGCCCGGAATGCTTACGATATCCAGAGGAACGGTTTCTTCGATGCCCTTGGATTCAAACTTCCATACGGGAACCTTGGCGGTGATGTCGTCGGTAGTGAAAATGCCGTTACCGCTGGTGACCCACACCTTCTTGTTATCGAAGGGGTCGAATTCCAAAGAGCCTGCCCAGTGGATGGCGTTACCCGGAATCCAGTCGGTGCCGTTGGCGTCGATGTTGGGAATATCGTTGTAGTGCTGGCCGTGAATCCAGTTCTTGCCGCCGTCGGTGGTGACGTAAATGCGGTCGCCGTAGTTGTCGCGTTCGTCCTTGGTCACGTGACGGCCGGTGTACTTACCCAAAGTGGAAACCACGATATGGTTCTTGTCCTTGGGATCGATGGCGATGCCGCCGTAGGAACTTTCGTTCTTCTTGTGCTGCATGTTGCCCTGATCGTCTTCTTCGTCATCGTAGGGCGTAATGTCGGTCCAGGTGTTGGTCTTGAGATCCAGCTTCATCACAGCGCCGCTGTTGATGGTGTGTGGGCCCGGGCCATCGGCGTAGGTAATGAACATTTCGCCGTCCACGATCTTTGCGCGGTGGGGCATGTACTTGGCGGGGCCACCTTCGATAACCTTCCAGGTCTTGCCGCCGTCCTTGGAAACCTGCAGGTTGTCCTTGGTGTCGGAAATGCCGATATAAATAGTGGCGGTGCTACCGTCGGCCAACTTGCCCTGAGTTTCGTCGAACATGACGAAGGCTACACCGTTCACGCCATTCAAGGCGCTCTGGGTGGCGCTGGAGATGGCTACCTTGTAGAAACTCTCCCAGGTCTTGCCGTAGTCGGTACTTCTATAGATACCTGCGTTACGGCTGCCGCAAAGGATGATGTTCGGCATGTTGGGGTCCACAGCCAGCTTTTCGCCGGTCTGGCGGCCCATGCCGTTACCGTGTGCCAAAATACCGGTGCCGTCCTTGAAGCCCACGTAGGTGGTGTCCCAGGTGTTACCATAGTCTTCGGAGCGGAGCACAGCGGTACGTCCCCAGCTAAAGTAGCCGGTACCTGCCAGCACATAGATGCGCTTGGGGTCGGTGGGGTCCAGGGCGAAGGATTCGGTGCCGTAAAGGCCCTTGTCCAATTCGCTGAACTGGTCCATGAGGGGGAGCCAAATGCCGTGGCCAGCGTCCCAGCGGTAAATGCCGCCCACGTCGGTACGTGCGTACAAAAGATTCTTTTCTGCCGGATGGGGGAGGACGGCGCTAACAAAGCCACCGCCGTCGAAACGGACGTTGCCCCAGTCGTACTTTTCTGCCATACTTGCGGTGGCAAGCAGAGAAAGGCCCAAAACGATAAACTTTTTCATAAATCCCAACAACCTTTGGGGTGAAACCCCTTTTTTGCCACTATAATTTATACCCCTTTGATTGAAAAGGAGTTAACGAATTGGGAAGTGTGATAATAAACGTTGAGAGGTGTTCTACAACCCTGCAACAGGGAATGTGAGAATCAAAAAACATTGAAAATTGCCCCTTATCTAACTATATTTTTACGCACAAACCACTAAAAACCTTTAAAAAAGGCAATCTTATGTCAGATCGTTTTATCGTGACCGGTAACTTCACCGATGATCCGTTCGCCATCGACATGGCCCAGTACATTGGTCTTCGTGAAGATATTTCCGACGTGGTCTCCCTCAAGACCTTCGCCAACTCCGAATTCTGCCCCCGCTACATGCTGGATGCCGATGACATCGAACATATCGGTCGCCGCCTCGAAGGCAAGATTGTCCTTATCTGCTCCGTTTCCAACCACGAACGCAGCCGTAACGACTACGCCATGCGTAACATGATCCTCGCCCGCGCCGCCAAGGACAACGGTGCCGAACAGGTCGTTCTCGTGGAACCGGACTTGTTCTACTCTGCACAGGACCGCGGCCCGCACCGCGTTGGCGAACTTGAAAAGGATCGCCCGGATGCAGACCTCAAGAAGTTCGACGGCCAGGCTTTCTCCAGCATGCTCTATGCTGAACTCCTGAAGAAGTCCGGTGTGGACGCTGTGGTCACCTGCCACAACCACTCCATCAAGGTCCAGAACCTCTTCAACGACATTTTCGAAGGTCACTTCCACAACCTGATTCCGACTGACGTTTACGCTCACTACATCAAGAACAGCAACTTCGTGCAGTGCGGTAAGGATGGCAACAACCTCGTTATCGTTTCCCCGGACAAGGGCGCACGCCCCTTCATGAACGCTGTCTACGATGCCCTCCAGCTCCCGGAATGCAAGCGCGTGGTGATGGACAAGGTCCGTACCGGCGAACGTGAAATCTCCATGACCTTCAACCCGGAACTTTCCGACATCAGCATCGACGAAATCGAAGGCAAGGACGTAATCGTGTTCGACGACATGGTCCGTACCGGTACCACCATCGTTCAGTGCTGCGAACACATCAAGAAGGGCAACCCCAACCGCGTGTGCTTCGGCGTCACCCACTTCCACACCAGTGCAGAAGCTCGTGAAAAGCTGAACAGCCCCGCAATCGACGAAATTCTTACCACCTCCACCCTGCCGGATATCATGAACCGTGACTGCCAGGGTCGTCTCCGTAAGAAGCTCACCGTTTTGAAGCTCGGTAAGTGGATTGCTCGCCACGTGATGCAGATGTACGGCATGGACGACGGTCGTTTCGAACGCGACTTCTACAAGATCGACATGTCCTCCAAGAACCCCCGTTGGCCGCCTCAGCAGTACTAATTTAGGCGCGAGGCTCGAGGTACGAGGCTTTATAAAATCTCCGGACGTTCGGTCCGGGGATTATTTTTAAATGCCGATCATGCATTTGGTGGTGTGGACCGCGAGTATTTTCGTTAGCTCGTTGCGGTCGTTCACCACGATGTTCAACAGTTCCTTGACGCCGTACTGTTCCGTGACGGCATCCACGATGCAGGGGCACAGGCCCTTGGGAATGCCGTTGTCGATGCAGGCGTTGACCAGGGCCTTTTTCATGGTGGCGTTGTATTCGTCGGGGGCGCATTCCACAAAGAACTCGTAACCGATGAATTGGGCCTCTTCGTCGGCCACCTCGAACATCTTGTTGTAGCGGGGAACGTCGGCCACCACCTTGCCGTAGGCGCAGGTGCATACGCTCTGGGCGGTGGACTGTCCCACGAATTCCACGCCGTTCTCCATGCAGTATTCCATGAACTCGGTCTTGTCGGGAGGCAAGAGCTTTACCTGTGCGTTGGCGGTCTGCGCGGCGGCGGGAACAGCCAAGACGGAAACTGCCAAGACGGCGGCGGTCAAGCCAGAAACCGCCAGAACGGAGGCGAATGAAACTGCGGACGAAACGGCGGCAAATCTACGGGAAAAATTCATGGGCTTAAATATATATAAAAGCGCCATAGCCCGTGACTTTTCGTGAGGTAACTTTTTTTTCAAAGTTCCTTTGTTGCGATGTTTGAAATAAAAAAACATCCCGACATCATTGCGATGCCGGGACTTTTATTTTCTCCTATTTCCTTATGTGTGTAGTGTAGATCATGCCGCATTTTCTACACCCACCGTGGAAGCATTGTCCGTGGTGGGTGCGGCGTTTACCGCTTCGGCAACAGTCGCCGCGTTATCAGTCGCGTTATTCGCCGGGTTCCCGTTTTCTCCCTGTTCGTTGTTCTTTCGTTCTCGGCGGATCTTGACCTGCAGCTTCTTGGCGACAACGGCCGCGTCCATGCTTTCGAGGAATACCTTGCAGGATTCGCTTCCGGTTGCCGCCTTGAATGTTGCGGCACCAATCATGATGTTGTATGCGTCGGCGCAGGCGGCGCGCAACTTCTTGCAGTGATCCAGTTCCCTCATGCCGCTTTCCGAGAACCTGGCCATGTCGGCTTCGATGAACTGGTTGTTTACGCTTTCCAACCTTTCGAGCCATTCCTTGAATCCGCAGGCCTCCAGCTTTTCTGCTTCGATATCCTTGATGCCCTGGATGATGTTCAGGATGATACCCGTGGATTGCACCTGGTTGTTATTGAGGGGGGAGGGGCTTTCGCTGAAGATCTTACAGATCAAGGCTCCTGTTTCGGCGGCGCTTGCGTCGGGGATGCGGGCTGCGGCCTTGGCCACGTTGCGGCATGCCACATAGATCTTGTTGCGTTCCTCGTCCAGGTTCTTCGCCAAGCTTGCCGTGGTTTCGGTGATGCTTGCTTTCAAGAAGTTGCCCAGGTTCTGCACCGCTGTTTCGTAGTCGGTAATGGCCTGCTGGATTTCCTTGTCGGTAACCGCCTTGGCGTATTTCACGCCTTCGGTATGAAGGCCGAGGAACTCGTCGTTGCGGAGGGAAGGGAAGTTGATAATAGTCATGTTTTTCATTTTTGTAACCTCGTTTTATGAGTGTACCTTTAAACTACGAAGTTTGTTTGTCACAGATGGTCACAAACGGTCACGATTGTGTAAAAGTTTATGCCACTTTTGTCACGTTTTTGTCACGTTTTGACCATTGTATGACACTGTATTTTTGTTGTCATTCATTTGTTTTTCGTGTGGACCATCATGCGCGTAGGAAAATGCTCGGAAATTTTTAGGCTGCGAATTATTTGTACGAAATCATGTGGCGTTTTTTGCTCTCTGGACCATCTTGTACAAATTAGACGGCGTCCCTTTTTGGCCTTAGGGCGATCTTTTGCACATTATCCTGCGACAACCTTTTGCCCACGGACGATGATACGCGTATTCTGTACCGTGTGCTTTTGTGACGGTGCCGTGATGCGCGTAGTCCGTACCGTCCATTTTAGCGACGGTGCCGTGATGCGTGTATTCTGTACCGTATACTTTTTGCGACGGGACCGTGATGCGCGAATTCTGTACCATCTATTTTTTGCGATGGGATGATGATGCACGTAATCTGTACCGATCACTTTTTGTAACGGGTCCATGATGCGCGTAATATATATACTCCGCCTTATGCCTGCGGGCGATTCTACTCGCAATATATAGTGGCCGCCTTTAGCGCATGGCACGGCATTTGCGCATTTTTCTGCGACAATTCATTTTCTACGGATCCCTTTACGTGCAATATACGGCAACCGATTTTCACCTGCGGTATATATTGCGTGCAAAACGTAGTGCCGGAATTTTGTTTACGGGCAACCATACGCGCATTACCCCGCGCCGACTTTTTTCCGGTGGATGATTCTACGCATATTAAGTACCATCGGCTTTTTACCTGCGGGCGATCCTATGCGCAAAATGCGGCAACGGAATTTTGTCAAATGAAATCTCTTGCGCATGATGGTGCGCGTGTCGTTTGAAATCCCGCGCGGGCCTTTTTGGGGCGATTACCGGTGCCCGATTCTGCAAAAAAAACGTGTATAGAGTAGGCAGTGGCGTTTTCCGGATTCGGCAAAAACGCTCTTTGCCTGCAAACCGGCTGCGTTGCCGGAACAAAAGGACTATACATGAATAAAAATACAACAACTGTTGCTGCAGACATTGATAACGAAATAAAAGTCATCGACTTCTCGAAAATTACCATCACCAACCGCTTCATGTTCCCGCTGGTCATGAGCCACAAGGAAATCGCCAAGCCCTTCATCGAGGCGGCGCTTGGCATCAAGATCTACGACTTGAAAGACCCCGAGCAGGAAAAGACCGACCAGGTAAGCCTCTTCGGCAAGAGTGTCCGCTACGACGTCTATGCCCAGGAAATCAGTGAAAAGGGCGAGACTATCCGCACCTTTGACTTGGAAATGCAGGTAAAGGATACCAAGGAATTGCCGAAGCGAGCACGCTACTATCAGTCGGTCCGCGACACTCACGAGTTGCACAAGGGTGCGCTGTACAGCAATCTCCGTGACCAGTATGTGCTCTTCATCTGCCCCGACGATATTTTCGGTGCGGGACTGCCTGTCTACAGTTTCCAGAATTATGCTGCCGAAGACAGGAATGTGGCCCTGAATGACCGCACCTTCAAAAATTTCTATATATTTAACGAGTACGAAAAGTTACCGGATTCGCACCCCTTGAAACCGTACTTGAAGTATTTCGCCACCAACACCGCAAATTCCTCCGAGACGAGGGCTATCCACGACAAAGTGGAATGGTATCGTACGGACGGCTTGACCCAGGAGCGCATCATGACTCATGAACAGGAAATCCAGCTTGCCGCAGCATTCGCCGAGGAGAAGGAGCGCGAACGCAACGAGAAGATTATTGCCGAGAAGGATGCTGAATTGGCTGCTCTCCGGGCGGAAATAGAACGCCTTAAGAACGCCAAGTAACTTCCGCGGATAACCTCCGTGATACCAAGGACCCCGCGTGGGGTCTTTTTTTTGCAAATGGAGGCGCATCTCTCCACACGTCATCCCTTCGGCAGGCTCAGGAGCGGCGAAGTTGCGATAGAATCCATTCTTATCCCACGGGTAGTGAAAGTTTTTTTTACAAAGATTTCTTGCGCAAATGAGACGTTTGCTGCGTGTATATAAGTAGGTAGGGACTGTTCTACCTGCGAACCGGCCGCGTCGCCGGATGTCTAGGTAACTATGAGCGAAAGCATTAAAACGGAAAACATTGGCGCCGGAATCGCTGACACCGATAACGAAATAAAAGTCATCGACTTCTCGAAAATTACCATCACCAACCGCTTCATGTTCCCGCTGGTCATGAGCCACAAGGAAATCGCCAAGCCCTTCATCGAGGCGGCGCTTGGCATCAAGATCTACGACTTGAAAGACCCCGAGCAGGAAAAGACCGACCAGGTAAGCCTCTTCGGCAAGAGTGTCCGCTACGACGTCTATGCCCAGGAAATCAGTGAAAAGGGCGAGACTATCCGCACCTTTGACTTGGAAATGCAGGTAAAGGATACCAAGGAATTGCCGAAGCGAGCACGCTACTATCAGTCGGTCCGCGACACTCACGAGTTGCACAAGGGTGCGCTGTACAGCAATCTCCGTGACCAGTATGTGCTCTTCATCTGCCCCGACGATATTTTCGGTGCGGGACTGCCTGTCTACAGTTTCCAGAATTATGCTGCCGAAGACAGGAATGTGGCCCTGAATGACCGCACCTTCAAAAATTTCTATATATTTAACGAGTACGAAAAGTTACCGGATTCGCACCCCTTGAAACCGTACTTGAAGTATTTCGCCACCAACACCGCAAATTCCTCCGAGACGAGGGCTATCCACGACAAAGTGGAATGGTATCGTACGGACGGCTTGACCCAGGAGCGCATCATGACTCATGAACAGGAAATCCAGCTTGCCGCAGCATTCGCCGAGGAGAAGGAGCGCGAACGCAACGAGAAGATCATCGCCGAGAAGGACAATGCCCTGGCTGAGAAAGATAATGCCTTGGCCGAGAAGGACAATGCCTTGATCGAGAAGGATGCTGAATTGGCTGCTCTCCGGGCGGAAATAGAACGCCTTAAGAACGCCAAGTAACTTCCGCGGATAACCTCCGTGATACCAAGGACCCCGCGGGGTCCTTTTTTATTCTTCCAAAAGCAGGACCGCCTTTAGGCTCCCATCATTCATTTGTTTTAGAATTTGAGAATCTCAAGAATCCACATCTTGACAGACAATGTTCAATAGCAGATTTTTTTAAGTATTCAAAGGAATACATTGACATCGGAAAAAGAACTCTGATTGAGCATGCGGCAGCAGAAATTGTTGCAACTGGGGTGAAATTTATGGATGCATGCCATGTGGCGTGTGCAGAACTTGCAAAATGTGATTATTTTTTAACCACAGACAAGAGGCTTTTGAAGTACAAAAGTTCTACAATGAAACTTGTCAATCCAATTGATTTTCTTTTTGAACTGGAGGGCAACTACAATGGAAACTAAAGACGTGAAAACACCCTCTACCATGGAAATTCTCAACAAGGGCATGAAATGCCTTACTGAGCATTTGGGCGTTGTAGATGCAGAATACTTTATCTCGGCAGTAAAGCGAGAGAACTTCGACTACACAGAGTGGCGAAAAACAGCCTTTAATGAGTATAAATCTCTAAAAGATCTGCTAGATGATGCCGAACGGACTCTTAAAAAGGAAGATGTTGGATAAAGTAAAGGACCCTTGCGGGTCCTTTTTTGCAAATGGTGGCGTGTTCCATGGGCAATATTGTCTAGAGTTGACTATGTTGCGGAATTTGGCGAAAGGAAAAGGCAATGGCTCTCAACATGAAACCTGTGGTAATCCGTCGGTCTCAGGTAGACGAGTTCCTGAAATATCTTTCTGAAGGCAAAAAGACCCAGGAAGACGTGAACCGTTCTGCAAAGCCTGCGTCCAAATAAATTCATGGATATAGAATCTATCGTGATAGAATCTTATTTGCCCATTGACGAAAGCGAGTTCCATGAATTGATTTGACCCGGTAACCGACGGAAATAATGACGTCTAAATTATAAAATTTCGTTTTATATTTTTTCGAATCTCTTGCAGTTAGTAAGAAATCCTTACTAACTGAATTTTCTAGCAACTCGCATTCTTGGAATATATTTTTTATGTGCAAGGTGATGTTTCATTCTTCCTCCAGTCGCTACATGCCTAAAAAGCGACGGCTTGATTCTTTATGCAAAAGTTTGCGCAGCGTCAAGGCTCTGCGAGAAATTATGGTTCTTCCATAAGTAACTTTCCCTCCATGGCACTATGCGGAGTGGTGATTCGGAATTTCCGAACTACCGCATTTTATGAGCGTTCCCCGGCTCCCCGGAACTGCACTATAGAATCGCCGCCGGGGGCGGGCTCTGGAACAGCGCCTTTCTTCCAACGTCATCCTGGAGCAGCGAAGCTGCGATAGGATCTAGGAACTCCCCGCGAGAGGAAAAGTATTTTTTACAAAGATTTCTTGCGCAAAAGAGAAGTTTGCTACGTGTATATAAGCAGGTAGAAACAGTCCTACCCGCGAACCGGCCGCGTCGCCGGATGTACAGGAACTTTCCATGAACGAAAGCAGGACTTCGGAGGACTTTGGCACTGGAGCCGGAGGCTTCTCAAAATTCACCATCACCAACAGTTTCGTTTTCCCGCTGGTCATGAGCCACAAGGAAATAGCCAAGCCCTTCATCGAGGCGGCGCTTGGCATCAAGATTTACGACCTGAAGGAACCCGAGCAGGAAAAGACGGAGCAGGTGAGCATCTTCAACAAGAGCGTCCGCTACGACGTGTTCACCCAGCAGATCGACGAGAACGGCGAGACCATCAGCTCCTTTGACCTTGAGATGCAGGTAAAGGACACCAAGGAACTTCCCAAGCGCGCCCGCTACTACCAGTCCGTCCGCGACACTCACGAGCTGCACAGGGGCACCATGTACAAGAGTCTCAAGGACCAATACGTGCTTTTCATCTGCCCAGATGACATCTTTGGGGAGGACCTGCCTATTTACAGTTTCCAGAATTTCGCGGTGGAGAATAAAGATATCGCTTTGAACGACCGCACCTTCAAGAATTTTTATATCTTTAACGAGTATAAAAAACTTCCGGACGAGCATCCCCTCAAGCCGTACCTGAAGTATTTCGCAACCAACACTGCTGACTCCACGGAGACCGAGGAAATCGACACCAAGGTAAAGTGGTACCAGACCGACAACCAGACGCAGGAGCGCTACATGACATGGGAACAGGAAATCCAGCTCGCCAGGGAAGATGAACGCGAAAAAGAGCGCGAACGCAGTCAGAAGATTATTGCCGAGAAGGACCGTGCGTTGACCGAGAAGGATCGCGAGATTGCCGAACTCAAGGCGAAGCTCGCTGAAATGCAGAAATAGAACGAAAGGACCCCACGCGGGTCCTTTTGTTTGCCTTGTCGGCACATCCTCACCATAGAAGCGGTATGGCGCCTGGGGCGATCTGCCCGTAGGCGTAGCGCATCACCGTTCCCAGGACATCGAAAGAATCTTCCTTCAGCAAAATTATTCCGCTGTCGATACATTCCATGGGCAAGTCCCCGTCGATATCGAGGCACTCCGGCCGGAACCGGTTCCAGATTACATAATCGGTATAGCCCTCGGCAACTTTTCAACAGTCTTTGTTTTAGGATTGATTCTGAATGTTTTGGGAGCATCTATTCCGATAATCAATAACGGAGATGTTAATTGGTTGCACAAATGATGATTCCAGCCGAGGTTTGAATTGCCTTTTCCACATGGTTCAGCTCAGTCGCCAGGCATCGCCTGTGTAGGCTTCGTCTTTGAAGATGGGACAGTCTGTATTCCATTGCAAGGATGTCAAACGTTCTTTTAAAAGCTCAAAAAAGGACTCGGAAAGGCTATTTTTGAAATTTTGGATTAAATCTTCATCCAGTATTGAATCAATGGCTGTTAATACCTCTCTGTAGAGAGACGAGTATTTTTCAATTTTCTTGAAGATCGTTTCTGCGTTTCTGTGGCTATATGTTTTAAATAACATAAGGTGGAAGTCCTCCTAAAAATATTATGGAAATGAAAGTCGCTAGTCCCCTAGAAGAAAAACAGTATCCAGGCTCCTGTCGCCATACGCCTGCTCTAGAACAGCCTCTAGAATGTCACCCTGGAGCGCAGCGATAGGGTCCATAAGTAACACCATCCCACTATCCAAACACTCCATATCCAGTTCCCCGTCGATGCCTAGGTCCAGCGGCTTGAAGGTACTCCACAGCACATAATCAGTGTAACCCAGAGCCCTGTCTTCGCGAAGCAGGTTGTCGCCCGTACCCGGCTGAATCTTGAGGAACTCCCCGCCACATGTCATCCCGGCCCCCGAGCCGGCTGCAACACACTTAGGAACTTGTTCCTTAGTGTGGCTGGTCCCCGTAGGGGGAGGATCTCCTTTTACAGGTATAAAGTAAAGCAACGCATGTTCTAACATGCGCTGCAATGTAGAGATCGTTCTTTAGATCGTCAAGGGGAAACGTCTATTTGACTTTTTACATTACATTTCTTCGTTTCGACTCACGAAAAATCAAATAGAAATGGCCTTAAATGAGAGAAAAAGGCGGTTTTTACTGTTTTGCGCATCTAACAAGTTCAATGAAACTTTTTTCAACTCACAAAAAGTCAAATAGAAGATTCTACCATTTCGTATTCGGTCCAGCGGGATTGTCCTATGATTCTTACCAGTCCTTCATCAACAAGTTTTTTTAGCTGTAGCCATATCTTTCTCTGTGAGATCTCTTCTCCGATACGCTTGTTGATGTCTGCTATTTTAGATTTTTTATGGATGCTAAGATCAGTAAGAATTAGCTCTCGTAATCTGTACGGTTCAATACGCTTTAAGGATGTCCTTCCTTTATATTGCCCTTTTCTTAAAATATCTGCGGCAATCCTGTATTCTTTTGCCTTAGACCTTGTGTCTGTAGAAATCACAATGCCTAATTCTAGTAGTTTTTGAATCCAGGATCTTAATTCGTTGGCATCTTTTAAATTCAACTTTGATATAAGAAAAGAGGCTGTTACACTCTCGTGCAGCGCAATAAGCCCGAGGCAAATTTTTTGTTTTTGTGTTAAGTGATACACGCTATCTGCTGCATCTGCGAATTGAATTGCCTCTTGGTTTATTACTTGGCGTTTAATTATTACTCTGACACAATCGTTTTCTTCTACGACTTCGGGAACATCCTTGCCGTAAGCAAGTAGCGTTTCGTACATCATGTCGTAACCGGAACCTTCCCGTTCCATCAAATGTAGAACATAAAACAAACTTGCGAAGTGATCGTTACGTTTCTTTGTCACGTGCAAAATATTTTTTGTGGTGACTCCTAGGGGAAGTGATCCTGGGTTTACAATTTCAATATGGTTCGGATAAATATTGATGTAAATATCGCCTCGAATGGTATAAGGTCGATGAACTAACGCATTGCAAAGGAGCTCTCGAATAACGGACTCTGGATATGCAGGAATATTGCGACGAAATAGCCCGTCCGTGATTTCTGTACTTTCAGTCCATTCTGGAACAATTTCCCAAATATCGTTAATGAGTTCTTCTGGGCTGAAACGATAGTCGTCCCAAACCCATTTGTTTACTTTTTTTCCTTGCTGGTCATATTTTATGCATTGAACAATTGGGGCTGCAGGAAGTCTAGATCGTTGGACTTGTTTGCCGATGAATAGGACCCCCAAATTTGTTAGCATACTTCCATCCTCGGAAACGAGGTTGTAGTAGCTTAGTAACTCTTTGTTGTCTTTTTCTTTCAAGAAAGAAGAAACGCGATCTGATGTCCTTATTTTCTTGAGAAGATGGTTAAGCTTCTCTTGATCGCATTCTTCGACTTTGTATTTAGATTCGGCATCTTCCCAATTAAAACAGCCTTTTTCTGCGGCGAGACGAGGAATATCTTCGGGGCCAACAGGTTGGCTTTGATCTCCAATACGAATGTAAATCTTGCCGGAAGAAGTTGCACAAACGGAACCATGGGACCGTGCTATGTGTAATTTTATGTAGGATCCTCCATTGGTGGAGGTTAATATTTCTGATGAAAGTATCAAATTGTGCGCTAGCCCAGAAAGTCTAGTTATAATGGAACTTTCTAAGTCTTCGGGAATGGTTTGCCCAGCAGGTGGCAGTGAGTCCGTATTTTCAATGCCTATGTCAATGTCTCCGCCTTGAGCGTTTGCGAAAGCGACGCAGTCTTTTGCCAATTCATTGAAATCTGCAGTCTTTCCTAATACGGTCTTTAGGGATTTTTTATCGTATGACAGATTTTCATTCATCGTTGTATACCTTTTTCTGTACCGAAAGATAAAAAATAAATTCAACTTGATTGAATAGCTGATTGCGAGGGCGTTTAAATGGAGTTTTTCTCTCTAAATTAACTTGTTCTTCACGTATTTCTCACGAATGCTTTTTACGCGGTTTTGCCTTCTGTTCGCAATGTCCGCGAGTTCACCAAGATGCTCAAAAATAAACTTTTGCGCGTTAATAGGGCAGAGGGTGAAAAGGTTTGTTTTATTCTTCCATGTTAAATAGTTCTGTTCAAAACCAATAGATTTTCCGTAATCAGTAAGTACATCTATCTTGTGGTCTCGTTCGTCTAATTGCCTAGACAGAACGCCCGTGATGTGCAGCAGGCTGTTTATATCTCTCCACTTCAAGGTTGTGTGACCATCAGGAATTATTCGATTGATGTTGGATGCAACCGCTTTTAGGGTGATGTTCCCCTCAACTACAGGTAACGAATTTAAATCTATAAGAGACGCGTCTAATGGTTTTGCTGAATATTTCTTTTGCCGGTAATCCAGCCGTTTGACTTGCTTCTGCAGCAAGTCGGCTACATAAGTTAGACATTTGCAGATTCGCTCCTGCTTACAAATGTCACTGTCTGTGACATCTTGGTCATTTAGAGGATTTATTCCAAGTGACATCTTACGCAGATACATCTCTGCACGAGTCAAAATTTCTAGTTCTGTAGCCATAGTGAGAGCCTTTTTTAGGAATATAGGCTAGAAAAGGTGATTATGCAAAATTTAGTGTATGGTTGATTGAATTTTTCTCAAAAAAGTTTGACAAAATGGCTCTCTTTTCACGACATGACACTAAAGTGTCATTTTTTTAGCTTATTTTTAAATTATATGAAAGAAAGTTTAAAACTTGAGAGAAATGAACCCGCGGCAGATGTTCTATCTAAATCCATCCGTTCTATGGGTTATTCTTTAGAATCGGCAATTGCTGATGTCATTGACAATAGCATTAGTGCTGGTGCTCATGATATTCAAGTAAAATTTCCTGTAGATCCAAATGAGGTTTACATCGCCATTTGCGATAACGGTTCTGGCATGAATAAGGCTGAACTTTTTGATGCAATGAAATATGGGAGTGTTCTAAAGGGCGATAATCGTAGTGAGTCAGATTTGGGTCGTTTTGGAATGGGTTTAAAATCGGCTTCTCATTCCCAATGCAGGCGCTTGACTGTAATTAGCAAAAAAAGTGATATGATCTCAGGTTATGTATGGGATCTTGACCTCGTTGATGAAAAGAAAGATTGGATCATGATAAATCTTTCTGAAAATCAAGTTTGCGATGTTCGCCATTATGACTATTTGAGTAATAAAAAGTCTGGTACAGTGGTCGTTTGGGAAAATTTTGATTTCATTCGGAAAGAAACTGGTGATGAATACGCAGGCATTGTTGATCAGCAAAATGCAGTGAGTGATTATTTGTCTCTGATTTTTCATCGTTTTCTTAGTAAGGATAAGAAGGATCGACTCTCCATTAAGGTTAACAATTTCTCATTAATTCCTTTTGATCCATTTTTGGAAAGTCATAAAAAGACGACGGTGAGAAAAGAAATCACTTTGCCAATTGAAGATGCAAATGGCGTCGAAAGAAAGATTACCGCTATCCCCTATGTCTTGCCGTTCCAAAAGGACTTGAGCGAAGAGGATAAAAAACTGTCTGGTGGCATTGAAAATTACAGAACTAAGCAAGGCTATTATATCTATCGTAATGAGCGCTTGATTGTTTGGGGAACCTGGTTTAATCGTCATCGTGATGAACTTTCCAAATATGCTCGAGTTAAGGTAGATATACCCAACACTTTGGATGACATTTGGGGTATTGACATTAAAAAGCAGAGCGCAAAGATTCCTGCAAGTATTCGTCAGCGATTGAACAGGGCTGTTGACGATGTAATGGATGCTGCGGTTAAAAAGCAGACTTATAGAGGACGTATTGCGAAAGTTAACGACGATTTTGAATATGTGTGGAATCGCATTGATAACCGAGGCAATTTTGTCTATTCCATCAATCGTGAATCCAGTCTTTTTAAACTGCTAGAATCTAAGGTCAATGAAGATGCTATGCCTTATGTAGAGATGGTTCTTAAGGAAATTGAACAAAATGTTCCATTTCAGCAGATTTATGTTGACAAATCTCAAGATAAGATCGATGAAATAGTTAGTGATGAAAGAATTGCGGAAATTACAGAAAACGCAAAGATGATGGTCCAGATGGTTATGGAACTTAATTCCTCTCTTACGAGGGAAGAAGCTGTCGAAAACGTTTTTAAGAAAGAACCTTTCTGCAAGCATCCTGAAATTAAAGAAAAGGTGTAAGGGATACAATGGCTGTAGATTTTAAGAAGGTCAATAACATTTTGCGTGCTGCAAAGAGTCTTATTGAGACTAGTGGCATCGAAAAAGAGCTGAATGAAGAAAAAATTGCAGATGTCATACAAAAGGCTGCGTTTTTTACAGGTACCGAGCTTAGCGCTGAAGAGACTGAGGCTGCAAAACGTGATTTGCAGTATCAGTACCAGGTCTATAGCGCTCCGGGTCAGAGCATTTTGGATGATTATGATCAAGAACTTTGGTATGACGATGTTAAGGGTGACATTGAACCGAAGTTTTGGAATCGCTATCGTGATTATTTAATTGATTCACAGAATTTTAGTCCGAATGTAGTGAATATCCTTGGTGATGATACCATTGATAAAAAGCTCATGAATTGTTTGGGTGATCCGAATTCATCGAAACCTTTCCTACGTCGCGGTTTGATTATTGGTGATGTTCAGTCTGGTAAGACCTCTACCTATATTGGCTTGATGTGCAAGGCTGCTGATGCCGGATATAAGGTATTCATTCTTTTGACTGGTACCATTGAGTCTTTGCGTAGACAGACTCAGGAACGTGTCGAAGAAGGATTTATTGGCATTGATATGACTGCCGATACTTCTGGCGGCAAGCGTGTAGGTGTTGGTCTTGATAATAAGCCCCTATTCGCAAAGGCTATGACTTCTCGTATCCAGGATTTTACTGGAAACATCGACAAGATCGCGGATACTCTTGCAGGCAACAACAATGCAATTGTTTTCGTAATTAAGAAAAATACAACGTCTCTTAAGAAACTTAAGAATTGGCTTGTTTCTTTGAATGCGGATCCTGTAACAAAGAAGATTGATCAGCCCATGGTTCTGATTGATGATGAAGCCGATAACGCTTCTATCAATACCAGTGGTGATTCTGAGAACCCGACTGTGATTAATAGGATGATTCGTGAATTGGCAAGCGTATTTACTAAGTCTAATTACGTTGGCTTTACCGCGACGCCTTTTGCCAATGTGTTCATCGATCCGATTACAACGGAAGAAATGACCACTCAGGATTTGTTCCCTGAGAACTTCATTGTCACTTTACCTACGCCTTCTAATTATGTTGGTCCCAAAAATATCTTTGACAAAGATGGCAAGCATTATAATCAGCTTGTTCCTATCACTGATGCGGGGTGCGTAGAAGATGATGGAATGCCCTTCTATTATAAACATAAAAAAGAATGGCGTGGCGATCTCCCTGAGAGTTTGACAGATTCCATTTACGCTTTCTTCATTGCAAATACAATTCGAGATTTACGAGGTGATGAGGATAAGCATCGCTCTATGCTGATCAATATCAGTCGTTTTGTTGCAGTGCAAAAGTATATCAAGGATTGCGTTGATGAAATTTACACAAAGGCTTATAGAGCCGTTAAACACAATTTAACTGGAGCTGCAAGCGACTTAAAGGATCCAATTCTTAAACGGATTCATGAGGTTTTTGAAGATCAATTTACGAATGCCGGAGTAACTTGGCGAGATGTGGCTAAGAATATGTTCAAGGCAATCGAAAAAATAAAGATCTGTATTGTGAACAGCTCCAAAAATTCGGAAAAGCTGGTATATAAAAAAGATGATCCGCAACGAGTTATTGCTATTGGCGGTCTCGCCCTATCTCGCGGTCTTACTTTGGAAGGCCTCATTATCAGCTATTTCTATCGCAACACATCTACCTACGATGTTTTGATGCAAATGGGACGCTGGTTTGGTTATCGTCGCAATTACGAGGATTTGTTCCGTATTTGGATTGCCGAAAGTTCAGCAGAATGGTATGCCGAAATTTCCGAAGCCACTGAGGCATTGAAGATAGACATGGAACTCATGCGTGATCTTAAGTTGAAACCGAAGGACTTTGGTATTCGCGTTCGCAACAATTCCAGTGAGTTGAATATTACATCTTACAACAAGATGCGTAATACTTCTACGGAATATGAAACCGAAAGCTATTTTGGCGGCTGTGTTGAAACTCCGTATTTGCCCACTAATTATGCTGCAATTAAACAGAATTTTGATGCAGTAACTAATTTGGTAAATGACTTACAAAATAAAGGCAAGAACTTTGTCAAGCAGGGTAATGAAAACTACAAGGAACGTTATTTAGTTAAGGATGTTGATAAGAGTGATGTTACTCGTTTCTTGAGTAAACTTTCTATTTCGAAGTATAGTGTCAAGTTTGATACTGCTCAACTTGTCGATTTCCTCAATTCCTGTACAGACAATTCCATTGATAAGTTTGATATCGCATTCATGGAAGGCGAAAAGGGTGCGGTTTCTATTGGCAACATGTCTCTGAATAAGGTTTATCGCGGTAATTCTTCTATTGATCCGGTTAAAGAAAAGCTGAGTATTGGCCAAAAGGGGAAACTTGCTGGTACTAGCGATGGTAAAATTGGTATTGATAGCTTAGATATTGCGGATCAGGCAAAATCTGAATTCAAATCGCAAAATCCGACAAAAAGCGAACATTATCCGGTTGATACTTGGTTCAAGTATGTGGAAGACCGTAATCCGCTGCTTTTGATTTACCCTCTTGAGTTGGGAATGGGCAATCAGGAAATAAATCCTACTTACAAGAATCTTAAAGATCACGTTGATGCCGATAAAATCGCTTTCCTTGGTTTTATGATTGGATTCCCTAGGAATGAAGTTCAAGCATCCATGAGTGTCAATAAGTACAAGGTGAATACCGCTTACAACTATTTTGATCGCGATGTAAATGAAAATGAGGAGGAAGAATAATGGACTTCAAAACTCGTTTTGCACAGTTCTCTAATCCCTGCTATTTTTCTCGAGTTGATGCTAACCATATTCTGAATTTGCATATCGGCATCAATGAACTTGGTCAAAAGAGTATTGAGTTTCGATATCCTTTTACTGCACGAAAAATCAAGGGAACAAAATCCATTGAAGTTGGCCAGTATAAAAATAACAACTACAATACTTTGCGTTTTTCCTTGGTAGAAAAAGCTCTTGAAGATCTTTTTTTCAAATTTTGCGATGACATTGTTGAAAAAACTCGTAATTTGCAGGATGCTGCTCTTGGTTATAATGCAATAGTTGAAAGATTTACCTTATGGAAACGGATGTTCGTTCAGTCTCGAGATGATCTTCTTTCCGAAGAAGCGATTATGGGCTTGATGGGCGAAATCCTGTATTTGCGAGATGTGCTCTTTACAAAGTATGGCTGCTGTGCAGCTGTCGAGGGCTGGAGTGGTCAGGATAAAACTAAGAAGGATTTTTCTTACGGTAATGAGTGGTACGAAACAAAGGCTATTCACTACAATAAGACGTCTGTCATAATTTCTTCTTTAGAACAACTTGAATCTCAAAATGATGGCGTTTTGGGAGTGGTCCTTCTTGAAAAAATGAGCCAGTCTTATGCTGGGCTTACGCTTAACGATCTTGTATGGAATGTTTGCAGTCAAATTAGTTCTGCGGAGCATCAGGATATCTTTTTGCAAAAGGCTGAAAAAAGCGGTTATTCGTACAATGCTGCATATGACGAGTATGTGTTTGCAAAAAAGAGTATTCGCAATTTTGCAGTGAATGCTACATTCCCAAAGATGACGCCGGCCTCTGTTCCAGCGGGAATTATTTCTGCAAAATACGAGTTGTCGCTACTGTCTATAGCTGATCATGAAATTTAACGGATAAAGTTGCTTATGACCTACCAAGAATATCGCAAGAACTTTCTTCAAAACCTTCGCAATGAGTCTGCCATCGACGGAACCGATACAGAAGATGCCTTCATCAACAAGGCGTTAGATATTCTTTGCGAATATGATGAAATTCAAGCTCCCCAGCGAATTCGTAGTGGCGATAAGATTGTTTCGAAAGGCAGAAAGATTCACTTGGATGGTTATTGCATCGATGAAACGGATCACAGTTTGATCTTATTCATTAGCGATTTTGAAGATTCCTTTGATGTTTCAAATTTGACCATGAGTAGGGTTGATGAACTTTACTGGCGACTCTATAACTTTCTTGATGAAACTTGTCATGGTAAAATGTCGGAGTATTTTGATGATTCCGATGAAATGTTACAGGTTGCTTCGTTGGTTCGCGAACGTTTGAAAGTGGATGATATAAATGACGCAACAAACATCCTTAAAATAAAGTTTGTTATTCTGACGAATAAGGAACTCGACACAAAACTCCTAAAACAGAATTTACTTGAAACCTCAAAACGGAAGACTAAAAGCCGTAAGCCTGCAAAGACCACCAAAAAGATTAAGAAAGAAGATTTCGATGGGAAACCTCTTGAAATAAATCTTTGGCATCTTGAACGATTTTATGAACAAGAAGAACAAAATCTTTCCGAGGTTGTAACAATCAATTTTGAGGAAGACTACAAGGTAGAGGGTATTCCTTGCATCAAGGGGAATATTGGTGATGACTTGGGCTACCAAGCCTATATTGCAATTATTCCAGGTAAGCTTCTTGCAGATATTTATATAGATCACGGCAGTAAAATTTTGGAAGGTAATGTCCGTGCATTCCTTGGAACTTCGGGCTCTAAGAGCGTGAATAGTGGCATACGCAAGACCATTAACAATGAACCGCAAAACTTCTTTACGTATAATAATGGTATTGCCGCTACGGCTTCTAACATTGAATTTGTAAAGTCTGAAAACCAGTTATATATTACCGAAATTGAAGACCTGCAGATTATCAATGGAGGCCAGACTACGGCGTCTTTAGCAGAGTCCGTTCTTAAAAAGACAAATGTGGATCTTGAGGGCATATTTGTGCCTATGAAGCTTACTGTCATTGAAGATCGAGAAACTGAGATTGATGGCATTCGCTATTACGATAAAATGGTTCAGGATATAGCGAAGTATGCGAATAGTCAAAATAAGGTAACGGCTGCAGACCTGTTCTCTAATGATCCTTTCCATATTAAAATGGAAAAAATGTCCAAGAGCTATCTTGCACCGGCAGTGAAGTACTCTATTCCTACGGCTTGGTACTATGAACGTGCACGAAAAAAATACAAGCAGGAACAGCTCAAACTTAAGGGTGATAGTTTAAATCGATTCTTGGCAAAGTTCCCAAAGGAACAGATCATTACCAAAGAGCAGCTTGCAGTTTACTTGACCACTATGGCACAGAAACCCCATATTGTGGCTAAGGGTAAAAATTATGTAATCAAGGAATTCAACCAGAACATCCGCGAAGTCTTTGGCAAGAATAAGGATTTGTTCAATGAATTCTTCTACCATAAGAGCATTGCATCTGCCATTATTTTTAGGTCGGTGGATAACTATCTGGAAGAACACAAGAACTGTGCCAAGAATCCATCGGACTTTTGGTACACTGCTGGTGGTTTTAAGATGGATATCGTTCCTTATGCTATTGCGAAAATCCTCAGCTGTATTCCCAGTGAGTTGAGTATCGACTGGGAAAAAATTTGGAAGATGCAAAAGATCGGCCCTGGCTTTATGAAGGAAATTGCCCGAGCAACAAAATTTGCTAATGACTTCATTAACGATAGCAATGGTGTGATTGTTTCTGAATACTGCAAGAAGCCTTTGACTTGGGAAAAATTTAAGGAAAAACCTTATACTTTGGGTCAATGGTTCCTAGATGAACTGATTCCTCAGGAAATGGTGGATGAACAGCAGAAAACTGCCCAAAGGAATCAAAGAAATACAAATAATCTTCAATCATTGGTAGACTTTATGAAACTCACTCCAAAATATTGGAACGCGATTCTTCAGTTGGCTGAAGTCCATAAAGTTGGTACGAATGCAGAAAAAACAAGTTTACTTAAGGCTGTATCTTTTATTCAGAAGGGAATTTTACCCAAAACGAATACTGTACCGGTGAATGTACAGTCTATGATGAATGACTGTTACTCGGTTAAGGAAAAGTTAGTATCTTTAGGCGTAAAGATACGATGAAATTTCTTGATCTTTTCGCTGGCGCAGGTGGTCTTTCCGAAGGCTTTGTTCGGGAAGGTTTTGAGCCTGTTGCTCACGTTGAGTTGTGGGATGCTGCAAGTTATACACTAAAAACAAGGGCTGCTTTTCATTATTTAGAAGATTTTGGTCAAAGAGAGATTTACGCACAATATTTAAGGGGCGAAATTACTCGAGATGATCTCTATTCCCATGTTCCTCAAAATGTCCTCGATTCTGTGATAAATAAGGAAATTGGGGAGGATACAATTGCGTCCATTTTTGAAAAAATAGATGCGTTGAAGGGAGATGAAGATATTGATTTGGTCGTTGGTGGACCTCCATGCCAGGCTTACTCTTTAGTTGGACGTGCTCGTGATCCGAATGGGATGCGTGACGATCACAGAAATTACCTTTTTCAATATTATGCTAAGTTCCTTGAAAGGTATCAGCCTAAGTATTTTGTTTTTGAAAACGTACTTGGATTGTTGAGTGCTAAAGATGAAAACGGTACTCTCTATTTTGATCTAATGCAGCGGAAGTTTCAGGAAATTGGTTATCGTGTAGATTACAGAGTGCTTTCCGCTGACAATTATGGTGTTTTGCAAAAACGCAAACGCATAATTTTGATTGGGAAGAAAACAGATGAAGATTTTCAGTATCCAGAACCGGATCCGGTTGAACATCAGTATACTGTTAAAGCGGTATTTTCAGGTTTGGCTTCGCTGCATGCTGGAGAAGGTGATGTATACGGGCATCCTTTAACTGTGGGACGTCATAGCCAATGGTTGGAAGAATTTGGAGTATTGTCCACATATCCCGTAACCTTTCACTATGCTCGTCCTAATTGCGATAGAGACCTTGAAATATACAGACGCGTTGTTGATTTGTGGAATCATGAAAGAAAAAGGCTCGATTATAGTCAATTGCCTGAAGAGTTGAAGACTCACGCAAATCAGAAAACATTCTTAGACAGATTTAAGGTTGTCGCTGAAACAGAATCAGCTTCGCAAACAATTGTTGCGCATATTTGCAAAGATGGTCATTATTATATCCATCCAGATATAGAACAGAACCGTTCTATTACGCCGAGAGAAGCTGCCCGATTGCAGACTTTCCCGGATGATTATTTCTTTGAAAGTGCTTCTGGAAAGCCAAGTCGCACCGATGCTTTTAAACAGATTGGAAATGCAGTGCCTGTCCTGTTGGCTCAAAAAATTGCTGCAAAATTAAGAGAGGTTTGGGATGAGTGAAGAAATGATAACTAGTGGTGCATTCAAAATTCGTCCGGCAGGACGACATATATTTACAATTGGACGTGATTTGATTCAGGATCCGTATGCGGCTGTTGTTGAATTGGTGAAAAATGCGTATGATGCAGATGCAACACATGTTGTTTTGTCCTTTAAAAAAACGGACAAGCTTGAAATTGTTATAGAAGATAATGGCCATGGAATGACAAGGGATGTTGTTACGTCCAAATGGATGGTCCCATCTACTAATGATAAAGAACAAAGAAAACTCAGTCCTAAGGGTCGTATTTTGCAGGGGAGAAAAGGCATAGGTCGTTATGCGTCTGCAATATTGGGAGAGGAACTTTTCTTAGAAACGATTTCGCAAGAGTGTCATGAAAAGACGAGTCTTCTTGTTAATTGGGAGGATTTCTTGCATGCAGATTATCTTTCTGATGTGGATATCCTGATTGAAACAGAGAAAAATGATGGCGATAGTGGAACTGTTCTGACGATTAAAGGTAATAGTATCTCTTTGGAGGAATGGACTTTAGATCAGTTCAAACGGTTGAAAAAAGAACTAAAAAAATTGATGACGCCTATAGATGACACGAAGCAGTCTTCTGACGTGGAGTTTGAAATCATTTTAAACATCGCTGGGTTTGGTGAAAACGATGTGGTCAATGAAAAAATAGAAGCTTTTCCATTATTTGGCTTATTTGATTATAAAATTGCTGGGTGTGTGAATGCGGATGGTTCGGGAATCCTTGTATATGAAATGCAAAAGTTACGCAATTCTGTGCCGGAGAAAATAAGCTTTAATTTTGGTGGCCCGACGAATTGTGGCGACGTCGTGTTTGATATAAGGGCTTTCGATAGAGAAAAAGAAGCAATAGAAGACTTAATAAAAAGAGGCTTGAAAGACGGTGGTGGAGCTTATGTAGGCAAACTCGAAGCAAGACGCCTGTTGAATGAAAATAATGGCATTGGTGTTTATAGAAATGGATTTAGAATTCGACCTTTGGGTGATCCTGATTTTGATTGGCTTGAGTTGAATAAAAGTAGGGTGCAAAATCCGTCCCAAAAAATTGGTTCGGATCAGGTAATTGGTTTTGTTAAAATAGAAAGTGAAGAGAAATCTTGTCTTGTTGAAAAAAGTGCACGTGATGGGTTAAAAGAGAATGCTGCGTACAAGTCCCTGGTAAGGTTAACTCAGAGCGTTATTAATGAGTTGGAAACTAGGCGATTTATCTATAGAAGTAAGGCTGGATTAAGCAGAAAAACCTTGAAGGTTGAATCTGAATTTGAGAAACTGTTCTCTTTTTCTTCCTTAAAAAAGAAAATGCAAAATGTTTTGGATACGGGAAATGTTGCAGGGAATGTTTCTCAAAACATTATGCAGGTTATTGACGAATCTGAAATAGAAAAGAACAAAATTGCGGATTCTCTGCGTGAAACAATTGCGATTTATCAGGGGCAAGCGACTTTAGGTAAAATAGTCAATATTGTTTTGCATGAAGGTCGTAAACCTCTTGCATTCTTTAAAAATCAAGTCCCATTATTTAAGAACTGCTATGATCAATACCTTGGCGGAGATTATTCGAAATTGCCTAAGGTGTATGAAAAGATGAATTCATTTGCAACGAATACGGATGTTTTAGTGCAGTTGTTTAAAAAAATAGATCCTTTGGCTGTTGGCAAGCGATTCTCGAAATCATCGATTTCGTTAGAATCGTGTTTAAAATCTGTCTTTTCGGTTTTTTCGTCCGAGCTAAATGATGTTGAGTGGAATGTCTATTGTAATGTAGAATCTGATGTTCGGTTGCTTTGTTACGAACAGGATGTGTATAGCATATTTACGAATCTGATTGAAAACAGTATTTTTTGGATGAATGAAAAGCGATCGGAAATAAAGAAGATCGTTGTTGAGATATTTGTTGAAGATAATCAGGTGGAACATATTGATTACAGAGATTCTGGTCCAGGAATAGAGGACTCTTTAATTGAATCGGAAGTTATTTTTGAACCTGATTTTTCAACAAAGCCAAAAGGTACTGGTTTAGGCTTGAGTGTTGCCGGTGAAGCTGCAAGGCGATGTGGTTTTGAGTTAAAAGCTCTTTCATCGATGGAAGGGGCCTATTTTAGATTAGATAGAAAGGATAAGGAGGTGCAGGATGAAAGTTCTTTTGGTTGAAGATGATGATGATTGTGTAGCAACGTTCATTGAGGTTGCGCAAGACGTTTGTGAAGATATTAGCATAATTTCTGCTAAAACAGCAAAGGATGCAATATCTTTGCTGAAGGAAGATTTTGATGTTGCCATTGTTGATCTTAGACTAGATGAGAATTCTGATGGTAATGAATTTATTTCTTCTATGCAGAAACTGGGTCTGAAAATTCCGACTGTTATACATACTGGAACCCCCGATGATGTTAATCCCAATTTGAATGCGTTAAAAGTATATAAAAGATCTGAAGTGGATTATGCGGAAATTTTAAATTACTTACTGCGCATTTTTGAAACAGGTATTACCGAAATTATTGGACTGCGGGGAGAAATAGAAACGCAAATACAATTATTTTACAAAGATTCTTTTGTAAAAAATTCAGAATTATGGATGAACAGAGCCGCTTTGGATAAAGAACGGGTCAAGAGATCACTTCTGCGAAGCTTGTTGAATCGATTTGAGTCTGATATCCATGATCCGAATGAAAAATCTTATGCTGAGGAATTTTACATTCCCTCGAAACAGGAATGCTTGTATACGGGTTCCATTGTAAAGGCCAAAGATTCTACAAAAACAAACTATGTTGTTCTATCCCCGTCATGCGATCTTGTTGTTAGAAGCTCGGGCCGGATAAATGTTAACACAATAACTTTATGTAAGATTGAGAGCGTAAAAGACTATGGCGTTGAATATAAATTTGACGGAGACCAGTCTGTGTTGTCTAATTCGAAAAAAGAAAAAATAGAACCATATATAGAGAATAAAAAGAACTTAAGTCATTGGATGCCCAGAACCATTGATTATGAAGGAGGCGTTATAAACTTTACCATGGTGTCTTCTGCGCCTTATTCAGATTTTTTTGAAAAATTTACAATTGCTGGTGTTCGCATATCTCCGGTATTTATGAAAAATATATTATCTAGATTTTCTTCATACTATGCAAGACAGGGACAGCCTGATTTGAATGTTATGGAAATTATAGATGAAATGAAAGCTCATGAGCAATAAAAATTCTGAATTTGACAGGATTTGTCTCGGAATAATAAATAGATTTTTGTTATGGCAAATGTAAAAAAAGACATTCAAGAAACGAATAAGAAGATTTCTCACGTTAGAAAAATTATCAAAAAACGTGTAGAGAACTTGGAGGAACGTGATATTCCCCAGACTCCGCTTAGTACAGAAGAAACCTGGCGCTCAGCGGAATTTTCCAAGCCTCAAAAGACGGTTCGTATTGGAACCATGTTTAGTGGCATTGGCGCTATAGAACATGCGTTTCAAAGATTGGGATTGAAGCATAAGATTGCGTTTGCTGGTGATATTGAACCGAAATGTAAAACAAGTTATTTCGCAAATTACGATATAGCGGAAAAAGATTGGTTTACAGATATCCGTAATTTTGATGCCAAACCGTACGCTGGTAAAGTTGATTTTATCATCGGTGGTGCACCTTGCCAAGCTTTCTCAATGGTTGGAAAGAGGCTCGGCTTTGAAGATGCTCGCGGAACACTGTTCTATGAGTTTGCAAGAGTCGTTAAAGAAACGTCTCCTAAGGTATTTTTGTTTGAGAATGTTAAGGGTTTGTTAAATCATGACAATGGCCGTACATGGCATGTGATGCATGATATTTTTGAGGAGCTCGGTTATACTGTTTACTTCCGTGTTTTGAATAGTAAGGATTATGGTATTCCTCAACATCGTGAACGCGTATATTGTTTGGGCTTTAAGAAAGAGGTGGATTTTGAATTTCCCGCACCTATTCCGCTTGAATATACGATGTATGATTTTTTGGAGGATTACATTGATTCCAAGTATTTCTTGAAGGAAAAGGGAATTAAATTCGTCACTAGCCATAAGAATAGAGAAAAATGCTATACTCAAATTAATGGTGACGTAGCACTTTGCCAAAAAAGAAATCAACAGTTCAATTGGCATGGTGATTTTGTGTATCATCCTGATTCGAAGGATACTCCCAGCAATGAGGCTTTCGATGAATTCATCTTTGATGTTAAGGATGTCGAAGAAAAGTATTATCTGTCAGAAAAAGTGGCCAAGTATGTTTTAGCGGGTGGTACAAAGAACTTTAAAACATCTACAAAGACCGATTTGGAAGTTGCACGACCGCTTTTGCATTCTATGCATAAGATGCATCGTGCTGGAGTCGATAACTATGTAACCCATAAGGGGCGTATTCGTAAGCTGACGCCTAGAGAATGCCTGCGCCTAATGGGATTTAAGGATTCTTTTAAAATCGTTGTCTCCGATACGGCTGCATATCAACAAGCGGGAAATAGCATTGTTGTTGATGTTTTAATCGCGATCCTTAAGCAGATGGACATCACTAAATACGGAGTATAAAATGCTTATTGCTGGAAAGTATACTTTTGCAGATGTCTATGACAGTGTCATTACCATTCCAGACTGTTTTGTTTTGCGAAAGAATAAAATTGGTTCTGGAAATGGTGAAGCGAAATTGTATTTCGGTTCTAAAATTTCGATGAGAAATTTTTTTGGTGAGGAAGGGTTTTCTGCAAGCTGTTTCCTGCTCAAGAGTGACCTCATTGCCTATATGGATACGATTAAGGCTGAATATCTTAATCCTTCTTATGACTATAGCGGAAAAGATTCTTTTGCTTCATTATGGCAAGAACGTCGGAAGAAAGTGGATTCACTTCCAGATGTAATAAGTTTTTCGATCCAGGATCAAAATCAAATAGGTGGCTCACGTGGTTACGTAAATTCTGGCGATGAGGGTTATTATTTGATAAGGGAATTGTCTTTACCCTTAGTTAGTTATATCTCGGCAATGCGTGTGGAAGCTCTTGATGGAACTTCCCGTTTTTATTTGAAGCTTTTTGTTGATTTTGATGCCATAGAAATGAAGAAAAATGGTCCTTTGGTTCTGAATTACGGTAAAAAGGTTGATTCGGTGCATGAAAAGACGGCTAAGTATGACGCTACAGAAAAGGATTCTAACAAGGGAAGAATTGGTCAGGAAAAGTATCGTAATGCTTTGCTTGAAGAATGTCCGTTCTGTCCAATAACGATGATTAATGATGAACGTTTGCTAATTGCTAGTCATATCAAACCGTGGGCCGTTTGTGATGAGAAAGAACGTATTGACCCAAAGAATGGATTTATGCTTTCTCCATTGTACGATCGTCTTTTTGATCAAGGCTTTATCACATTTACAGATGATAAAAAACTTTGGGTGTCGCAATGGTTGACCCCTAAAAACGTTCAACGAATTGGTTTAAAAAATGATATGTACATTCAGATGCTCCCCATAGATGAAAAGAGAATTGAATATTTAGAGTATCATAGAAAATGTGTCTTTAGAGGATGATTTATGAAGCGACTTTTGCCCCAAAACAAGACTTTTTCGTCACTAGTGCTGGATATTTTTTCTTTTTTGTACGAAAAAGATGAATTTAAATCGTTTGAAACATATTCAAAAGAATCTATTCCAAAAACAGGTATGCCGGGTGAGACTATAATACAGCTCAATGCTGTAAACAGTGGCCATCGACTTACAGGGCTTTTTCTAAAAAGTTCTCTTTATTCTGTACAAGAACGAAATAGGCGTAGAGCGCCTCGTTGGTTTGAAAAACCTTTTTCATTTAAAGGCGAACAGGTCTTTTTGAGCAGTCAGTGGAATTCTGAAGGTGAATATCAATTAACGTTGGATGATCTAAACTTTTTTTTGAAACTGTGCTATTACAACAAGAATGAGGATTCTTATTATAAAGTTCTAAAGAATGATGAATTATTTGAATTTCACGAGGTGAAAAAAGGTGAAATAAACGAAGACGAAGTTATAAATCAGGAAAAGAGTAGTTGTGTGAATGTTGATTTTTCGGTGTCTCAAAAAATTTTCTTCGGTGCTCCCGGAACAGGAAAGTCTCATAAGGTAAACCTGATTACACCGAAAGATAATACGATAACATTCCGCACCACATTCCATCCTGACTATGATTATGCTCAGTTTGTTGGATCCTATAAGCCTAAGAAAGATGGCTCTTCTATTACCTATTCCTTCGTTCCACAGGTTTTTGCAAAGGCTTATGCGGCTGCATGGAAAAATTTGAATCAGCCAGTTTGTCTCGTAATTGAAGAAATCAATCGTGGTAACTGCGCGCAGATTTTTGGCGACTTGTTCCAGTTGCTTGATCGTAAGAACGGTGAATCAGAATATCCTATTAATGTGGATGCCGATTTTGGACAATGGCTTGTTGATGAAGCTAAGGTCCCTAACCACGAATATGACGAAAATGGATGCGTAAAAATTAAGCTCCCGCCCAACTTCAACATTCTCGCAACCATGAATACTAGCGACCAGTCTTTGTTCCCTATGGACAGTGCCTTCAAGCGCCGCTTTGACTGGGAATATGTGCCTATCAAGTACGCCAAGGATGCCGACTGTGGCGATTGTTGGGATGCCGACAAGTTTGTGATAAAGCTTGACGATGAAACCTGTTACAGCTGGCTCGACTTCCTAGAAAAAGTGAACGACGATATTTACGATGTCTCCCAGAGTGAAGACAAGCAGATGGGTGAGTTCTTCGTGAAGCCCAAGGACCATGAGATTGACCAAGACATGTTCCTTTCCAAGGTGATGTTCTACTTGTGGGATTCCGTGTATAAGGACGAGGTCGATAGAAAAAATGTATTCCATTTCGACTGGACTTTTGCAAATGGCAAAAAGTCTGCGGTCACGTTCCAGAACCTGTTTAAGAACAAGGCCGATACAATCGAGATTCTTAAGAAGGTCATGGAAAACCTGAAAGTTGAAGCCATCTAGTGATTTTCCTTTTTGAACAGTTCCCTTACTCCATAGAGTATCTGAAATCTGTCCTGCCTTTAGATAAGGAGGGCCGTTTTAAGGATTTGCCTAACGGCTTCGTGACTCGCGATGGTAAGCTGGATGGTGTAGGGTATTTGTTCAATGGATCCCGACTCGGAGGCCGGGATGACAAGGCGGGTGACAGGATTGTATTTGTTCTGCCTAAGGTGTTTTTGGATTCTTCGGCTCAGAATGATGCGGCTAAAGTTTCTGCTTTTGGGCAGGATGTTCCTCATGATAAAAATTTTGAGCTGAACGGAGATCACAAGGATTTCTTGGCCAACCTTTCTTTGTGGGTATGTTCTTCCATTGGAAAATATCGCGAGGCCTTTCCTGGCGACAAGAGCATGGAGGCTCCAACCGCCCGTGGCTTCAGTACAGACAAGGCTTGCCCCACGCTGATCGATGTGAAGAACGCCATGGAGCGTTTTTACGAGGAGAACAAGAGTCTCTTTGTATTCGTGAGCAAGAATGTGCATAGTGGCAACAACCGCATAGATTGGCGCAGGACCATGCGGAAGGCTCCGTTCTTGCGGGGGGTTGGTTCTGCGACGACACCGATTTATATGGAACTGGTGAACAAGAAGAAGGTTTTCGATCTGGATGACCGTCTGATTGTGCTGTTCTTCTCCGCAATGAATTACATCGAGGAAACCTTTGGTTTCAAGATGCCCAAGTCGGAATTCTACGCCCCCATGCGGGTGAACGAGTTCCGCCGCCTGCTGGGCCACCGCGGCATCATGGAGCTTCGCCGTATCAAGCACAAGTACTTTGCCGACAAGTTCCTCCGCCTCTACAATATCATGAAGGCCTTCTTCGAATGGGGCGGCAACTTTAGCGCATGCGGCTTCGGCAGCGAATACCTGCTCACCAGCAAGTACAACAATGTATTCGAACACATGATCGACAAGCTGGTTGGCGATGACTTGCCATCTCAAATGGCTTATCTCAAGAACCAGAAGGACGGCAAGGAAGTTGACCATCTTTACAGGGATCAGCAATTGGTTTTTGCTGATGAATCCCAGAAGATTTGGTTCATTGGTGACAGTAAGTATTATAGTGACAAGAACGATATTGTTGGAGAATCCGTTTATAAGCAATTTACTTATGCGCGCAATATCATTCAGTACAATATTTCCGACTTGCTGAACTATAAGGGCGATAGTAAGGATTATCAGGGCCTCCGATATCGCGATTCCCTAACGGAAGGCTATTCCGTAACGCCCAACTTCTTTATTCGTGGTGAGGTGCCTGCGGATAAAATTTTCGAGATGCCCGCTGCTGTCGGTGCTATCAGAAAAGATGATGCCGATTTGTGGAATGAGCGAAACCGTCACTTTGAAAACCGACTCTTCGATCGCGACACCCTTTTGCTCCAGGTTTACAACGTCAACTTCCTCTACGTTCTCAAGGCCTTTTCCGCCAAGAGCTCCAGCCTCCGCACCGAATTCAAGCACACCGCCCGCGAAAAATTCCGAAAGAACTTCCTGAAGCTGCTGGATGAGAAGTATGTTTTCTGGGCTTTGTATCCCCGAAAAGAATCTCTAGATAATTTTGTGACGAATAATTTCCGGAAACTTCAAGGTAAGATGTTCCGTAGGGATGAATCGGATAACTTTATTATATTGGCTCTTGAAAAGGGCGCTGACAAAAATCCAGAGATTCTGGCAGACGTCAAAAAAGTTGCAGATTTAATGTGGGTCGCGGTGGAAAAATTTATTGACGGCTCTGATGTGAATTGTCTTGAAGTTCGCGAAGCTGATGATGGCCGATGGAGCGATCGAGATAACGGCTTCTATTTGAAGAAGGAAATCTTTGAGGAAAGAGTCTTGAACAATACGACTCTGCCAAAGAAACTTGTCGTGAAATCGCAAGATGGCCAAACTGTTAAACACGAAGTTTTGCTCAATGGTGGCGTGATTCCTGAATACTCGCACAAAGGTGAATATGACGCTGTAGATTGCTATTTCTTGCCGTGTAAACAACGCCTTGACAAATAATTTCTGTAAACGTATATTAATAACGATAGTACCCACCACGCGATCTTAGCGATAAGAGCGGACCACGGTGGGTCTTTTTTACGTATAAATTACAATATGACCCTTGCCAATATTTAGTCATTAGCTATTATTCAGCCTGACGTACGAAAAAGTATCTCTAAGGCATCTGTGAAAAACAGATGTTTTTCTTTTTCAAGGAGATACTATGCCCAGTCGAAAACTGCTTTTAAAAAGCGGTATTAATCTTAACAAAGAAGAAAGCCAGAACGTAGAGTTCAAGGAATCCTGGCAAGACGAATACCTTAAATGGATTTGTGCCTTCGCGAATACCGAAGGTGGCTCTCTATTCATTGGTGTTGATGATAAGGGCAATGTTTGTGGTGTCAAGGACATTCACAAGAAAAGTGAGGATATCCCTAACAAGATCCGCAATACCATGGGCATTGTTTGCGATGTTAATCTATTGACTGAAGGTAATTTGGATTATCTTGAAATCAAGGTGGAAAAATACCCGATGCCAATCAGTTACAAGGGCAAATACTATAAGCGTTCCGGTTCAACTACGCAGGAATTAAGTGGTGTAGAAGTTAACAAGCTGATTTTGTTCTCGCAGGGGCGTACATGGGATTCGATCCCGGTTCCTGGAATTTCAACGAAAAGTTTAGACTCCGACGCAATCAAACTTTTCAAGAAAAGGGCTGTAGAATCTCGCCGACTCGATGAAAAAGCCGCAAAGATTTCCATACAGAATCTGATGCAGAATCTTCGTTGTGTCGAGGGCGATTATTTGACCCGAACGGCAATGATGTGCTTCCATCCTGATCCTGAAAAGTGGGTGCCAGGGTCTTATATCAAGATTGCATATTTTGCCACGGAAGCGGACATACTTTTTCAGGATGAAATTCATGGGCCCTTGTTGACTCAAGTTGAAAAGGCTATGGATTTAATTTTCTCCAAGTACATGAAAGCGCTCATTACTTATGAGGGAATCCATCGTCAGGAGTTTTTCTTTTTCCCGCCGGACGCCTTTAGGGAACTCCTGCTGAATGCCGTTGTCCATAAGGATTACATGGACCCGACTCCAATCCAAATCAAAATTTACGCCGATAGCATTTGGATGTGGAATCCCGGCTCCATGCCGCAGGAAGTCCGTGTAAGAGATTTGTTCAAGAAACATGTGTCTAAACCGCGAAATCCTGGAATAGCAAACATTTTCTTTATGAGTGGCTATGTGGAGCGCTGGGGTCGTGGCTATTACAACATTGAACAGGCTTGTACTGAGACAAATTCCAAGCTGCCGAAAGTTAAGGCTTCTGGTGGGGTGACGGTGGAATGTTTCGCCAGTGACAAGTACAACGCCGTTGCCTCGAAATGGAAATTGGATGGCAAAAGTCCGGAGCTGTCGCCAGAAAATCTGCCTGTAAATCTGCCTGTAAATCTGCCTGTAAATCCTTCTCTAAATAAAACGCAGAACGAATTGTTTGCTTTGGTTGTTGAATATCCATCTTCAACCTATGATGATTTTGCGGGTAAGATGGGAAAGAAGAGAGAAACGATTCGAGTCAATTTGCGTACTCTTGAAAAATTGGGCTTGATTAAACGTGTCGGTGCCGATAAGAATGGTCATTGGGAAATTGTAAGCGAAGGTTAGAAACTAAAAATGCCAGAGACTCCGAAATCAGCCTACTTTAGAGAAATGTACCCTTACTCCTTGGAGGCGTTTAGGAGTGTTCTTGGCTTGAACATGGATTCCGCCAAGGAGGTGGTTTCGGCTCTTAAACGTTCCGGTGTTGCTAAGGCCGTTAATAGAAAAACCTTTGATCTGGATCGACTTACTGAAGAAAGCGAAGTCATTTCCGAAGATATTGCTGAAAATTCTGATATCGCCTATGTAATGAATTATGTGGGTGTGGTCTATACAGAAAATTGTGTTCTGAAATGCTACCCCAAGTATATTGATAATTTTCCCGACGATCCGAAGGATGAATCTGGGTTAGTAAAAGAATTAAGGTCTGTCCTTAAGGCAATCCAGAAACATAATGACAAGGTTCAGTCCATCCATTTGTATAATGGCGAGGAACGTAGCACCTTCAATATGCTTGGCTTGGTTCTCCATATTCTCCATGACTATTACGAGAATGGAATCTACACCAACTATCAGGAAGTTATAGAGACTAATGGTGAAGGCGAGATTGATTGGGATAGGACCATCAACGAAACTTTTGCGTACCTCAAGGATAATCGTCCGTATTATCTAGAGCTGAAGACGATTGCGAATCAAACAGATGACTTTGACTACTTCAAGCGACTCCATGAATGCATTGTTACGGAATGTTCCAAGTATCTTGAAGATCTTGGCTTGACGGAATTGTTTGATGATGTTCCGTTTGTTCAGTTGACTGAAACGAACCTTGATGATTTTGGAGACCCCGACTACATCAAGTATCGTCTGGAACGAGAAATTGCTTCGCAGTTTGTGACCCGCAAGCAAATGCTTCTCAAGACCCTCTACACCTATGTGGCCGAAAAGAAAACGGACGAGCAGGAAGATTCCTTCAGTCTCTGGGGAACGAATTCCCTGAACCTCGTCTGGGAACATGCTTGTGGGGAAGTGTTTAAGAACGAATACGAGTCCTTTAAAAAGTATATCGATTGCCCTGAATGGAAATTTGAAGATAATGAAGATCCAATTTCCAAGGAAACATTGATTCCCGATATTGTTTGCAAGGCTTCAGATAATACATTTTGTATTCTTGATGGAAAATACTATTTGCCTAAATGGACAAAGAGTGCTCTTTCAAATAATCCCGGTGTACAGGATGTTGTAAAGCAGTTTGTTTATCACAAGGCGTTTCTTGAGTATTTGATTAAGAATGGAATTCAAAATGTGTTTAACGCATTTTTATTCCCGGCACCATCATCAAAGAAAACAACTGATTTTATCAAGGCTTTTGGAACGGTGGATATGAAACCCCTTATGGAATGGGGGTTGAATCGTTTGCCGTCCGTTCACTTGGCTTATGTAAATCCGGATGAGTTGTGGAAAGCCTACGTAGGTGGAAAAAATCGTAAGGCTGAATTAGAACTTTGTGTGGCTGAAATTCAGAAGTCTCCGGACTATAGCTATGACGCTATAATTCCTAGTTTGTTGCAGGTTGCTGAAGTTAGGGTGGATTATTCTGCGCAGCAATTAACCATGGTCGGTTATTTGAAACCTGATTATGTGGAATTTTTGCATCGCGGCTGTTCTAAAATGATATTCTATTTCTACCATACAAGAAACGGATTTGTGTATCCGGTACATCCGCATTTGATCAATTGCAAAGCTTTTGCTGGCTACACAGATGGGGAAGGCGTTATTGTTGGCAACATTGTTGGGAAGTTGCAAATTTGCAATGCAAGTGCTCTTGCTGAAAAGCTTGCTGGATGCGGCATAGAAAAGAGTGATTTTTCTGCGCAGTCTTATTATGTGATTGAAATTGAAGATGTAAGAACTGTTGCCGGAAGAAATAAATCCTATTACCAAGACGCCATAAATGCATATCCGGGTAATGACATTACCCATGAATATTCACCGAAAGTGGTGAATGATATAAAGTAAAACGGTTGTGTAAAACGAGGACGAAGCCTATGAAAAGCTCCCTGGTCCGTAAAAACCAGGTGCAATCCCTTGCTGATATTGCCGTGTAAAAAAATAGGGCGAGACCACTTAAGGTGCCGCCCTTACAAAAACACGAATGTTTTTTAACGATATACTTAATATATTAATTTCGTGTTTATGGCGCAAGTCTTTACTTACACCATTTCGCTTCCTTGACTCGCTTAACGGCATTCATGCCGTTTTTGTCGTAGCAGTAGTAGCCGCCTTCGCTGAGCTTTTCCCAGAGCATGGTTCCGTCGCTTTGGCGCCAGCCCTGTTCTGTTTTCATTTCGTTCATTAGACCGACCAGGGTTTCTACGAAGCCGCTTGCGTCGACGCTTTCGTCATCTTTCGGCATTGCCTTTTTCTTGTGTGCGTTTCCCTGTTTTTCCATTTGTGTAGCGTCCCTTTCGCAGACTTTCTTGTCGTCGTACTCGGTGAAGCTTGCCTTTTCGCGGGTCCCGATGGGTACGATGAAGTAGGATACACGTCCGGGGATTCCGTACAGGTCCTTGCCTTTTTTGTATTCCCCATAATCTACCTAATTTCGCGTGCCATATTCTGACATTTTGAAGGGCTTGTCAACAGTTGTTTGCAAAATGAGTGGTCCCTGATTGTGGACCTTGACTGTAAGCGTGTGCGATTTTTGCAAAAAGTGATTATTTTATAACCACTGATTATCGGTTGCTAAAGTACAAGTCGGATGACATTAGGATTATTGACCCTACACGATTTGTCCTGGAATATGAGTTGAGGGATTCACTGAAACTTCCCGGCAATCGTACCCACCACGCGATCTTGGCAACAAGAGCGGACCACGGTGGGGATTTTTTTTGAACGAATTACAGATTCTCTGGGAAGGCGAAGAATGTGCTAGGGGCGCATCCGAATATTTCTCCCAATTTTACGGCCATTTTCCTGGATACCGGACGTTTTCCGCGTTCCATTTCAGAAACGTTTTGCACGGCGACATTCAGTTTTTCGGCAAGCTGGGCTTGTGTCCAATTGCATAGGCCTCTTGCTGCAACAATCATTTCTCCGGGAGTGGATTTTTGGCATGTATTTTTATGCAGGGCAGTTTCTTCAAATGGGACAAACTCAAAATATCCGCCGGACATATTGCCTCCTTTAAATAAGTCTGAACATCTGGTTTAGCACCAGGCCTTCGGTGTTTGGGTTGTCTGTGATTCTTGAGGAAAATTGTCGAAAAAGATTTTGCTCGTAAAAATTCATCAGTTTCGGGTGGTTTTCACATTCCAGAAATACGATGGTTCCGCCCACAAGGTTTTGGGCTTGTCTTATAGAGGCGATTGCATGTTCCAGAAGTTTACTGCCAGATATTCTTTTTTCCATTGGCAGGTTAAAGTTTTTCCCTAGTTGAGCAACTAAGTATGCGCTTGCGCAGTACTCCTTTAATTGAGAATCATATTTGCTTACGCGTTCAATAACTTTTCTTGCGTTATTGCTTAAAAAAGAACTTTTAAAAGTTACAGGCTTTATTGTGAGTGCGTAATAACCAACGATTTCGTGCACATCATTCAAAACACAGTAAGTGACCGATTGTTTCTTTTTGGTGAATTCAATGGCATTCTTATGAAGAAATTTTTCAACATCCTCATTTGGGGTGCATGAAAAACTGCTTATGATGTCCTGTAGTTTATTGACACCATAATTTGGGTTAGGTTCGGTTATGAAGTTGTTTATGTTTATGGATGTGAAATTATCGCCCATTCTCCCCAGCCTTTTTCATAAAGGCAAGGAATTCTTCACGGGTGCTAATCGTTTTATAAGAAACATGTTCTTGCTTCTGGGCGTCGCGTTCGGCGGCTTCGAGCTGGTCAGCGAATCGCTGAGTGCTTTCGGCGTCAAACACGAAATTGTGCGTAATGCTAGAGGTTGCCATAATTTCTCCCTGACTTTGTGCCTTTGGTGCCCTACGTTGATCGTCCAGATAGCGCTTACCCAGGTACCCTGCGGCCTTGTGCAGATTGATTCTGTGCCGCGAACGTCAAGCAGAGAGTTTTACTTGCCCCACGCATGGGGATTACTCATTCGCCATAAAAGATACACAAAACTTTTTACCTGTGCAAGGGGTGGGCATTGATGATTGCGGCGGGTCTTGATATTTTACGTATAAATTACAAAATGACCCTTGCCAGCGTTTTATAAATAGCTAACATTCTGCCTGACGTACGAAAAGTATCTCTATGACATCTGTGAAAAACAGGTGTTTTTTTTTTATCCAAAGGAGATACTATGCCCAGAGAGAACTCGGCTTTGAAAAAGTCTGACGACAAGTTGTTCGTCAATGATTTAGGAACCATCGTTTCCACCGCTCGCGACATGAGTTTCCGTGCGGCGAACCTTATGCAGGTGGCGTGCAACTGGCTTGTCGGCTGGCGTATCGTGGAACAGGAACAGCATGGAAAAGCCCGTGCGGGTTATGGCAAGCATGTAATTCAGTTGGCGTCGGAGTCGCTGACCGAAAAATTCGGGAAGGGGTTTTCTGTTCCCTCGTTGAAAGGTTTCCGAAAATTCTATTTGATTTTTAAGAATGCTCGAATGTCCCATGCTCTGCCAGTTTCGTTCGTTAATTCGCTGTCTGAAAAAGGGCAGGCATTGCCTGCCCTTTTGAAAAACAATGAAATTGGGCAGGCTTTGCCTATCCAATTGTCCTGGAGTCATTACGAATGCCTGATCCGTGTCGCCGATGAAAAGGCCCGCCTGTGGTATATGCAGGAGGCTGCCGCCGAGCAGTGGGATTACCGCACTTTGAAACGAAATATCGCCTCGCAGTATTATTATCGTTTGGTGCAGACTCCAGAGGGCAAAAGATCTGCAGTCGACAAAGCCAACGGCCAACGATCGTGACCCCTTGGGGCGGAGACTCATCCGCCCTTTTTGCATTACTGGTATGCGGTAGGCGGGGAGGCTCCGTTTTATGAGGGCTATGTAATAACCCCATAAAATAGAGCGTGACGGCGCTTTCTGCGCCGGGCCGCCCGAAGAAAGTTTTTGACACTTTACTGTCAAAATCTTTAATTATATTTATTCCATGATTCATCACTCCTTGCGACAGTCGACATAGACTTGCAAAAGTCCGTACGTGCATTCGCGGCAAGGTTCATTAACCATCTGGTTGATGTTGTTGGATAGCTGGCAGGAGACGCAGCCTGCTCAAGAGCGTGAGATCGCCGAAATGTGCATCGCGCCAGGTAACGCCGAGGAAGACCCTCGCCAACAATGTGGCTAGAACCTCCAATCTCTACGCAATGTAGGGAACATCTTTATAATCAAAAAGAATGCTATCGACCATTTTCCCGGCGTGGGGAAATGGTGGTTTAAACGTACGGAGAATATTATGACAAAAAAGATTGTTTTGCAGGTAGAATCTGAATATGGTGAAATTCTGCAACAGGCTGTTGCAGTAATTAAACAGGCTCGTGTAAATGTTGCACGTCAACTAAATGTTGGTGAAAATGCTGCTTACTGGGAAATTGGGAAAATGCTACATGAGCGCAAGCTCGATAGTAAGCATGGAAATTCCGTTGTTCGCCGCCTTTCTGTAGATTTAAAGGTACATTTTCCGGATATGGGGGTGTCTCCAAGACAACTCTGGAACATGAAAAAATATTATGTACGATATTGTAACTCCGCTGAAAAAGTGCTACGGAGCGTAGCACTTTTGACATGGGGGCAAAATCTTTTTCTTTTAAGCCAAAATTTTGACGACAATCAAATCCTTTTCTATGCAAATGAGTGCGTTGCCAAGGGATGGACGCGTGATTTGCTGATAAACGCCGTGAAAATGCAAATGTATGAACGTGCTGCTCTTAACCGCCCTCAAAACAACTTCAAGGACACGTTGCCCGAAGGTCAGGCGGAATTTGCGAACGAAGCATTTCGCAGCACTTATAACTTGGGTTTCCTTGGAATTACAGAGCCGGTAATGGAGTTGGAACTGGAACGAAAACTTGTTGAAAAGGTTAGACAGTTCCTTTTGGAACTTGGAAAGGGCTTTGCCTTTATTGGAAATCAGCATGAGCTGGAATTCAACGGGAAAGCAAGCAGGGTAGATATGCTTTTCTTCCATAGGCAACTGAGATGTTTGGTGGCAATTGATTTGAAAGTGGGTGAATTTAAGCCGGAATATGTAGGCAAGATGAACTATTATCTTTCGTTGCTTGACCGTTTGGAGCGCGGGGAGGGCGAAAATCGTTCGGTCGGTATTATTCTTTGTGCAACAAAAGATAATGTTGAAGTTGAACTTTCGCTTGATGGTGTTGGCAAGCCTATTGGAGTTGCTGATTATCAATTACTGTTGCCCAAGGAAGAACTGCAGAAAGTTCTGGCTGACGAAATCAAGTCTTTCAAAGAAGTTAAACATTTAACGCATTAAGACCTTAGTTTTTTGATGGAGAGTAGATTCCCGGCAATCGTACCCACCACGCGATCTTGGCAATAAGAGCGGACCACGGTGGGTCTTTTTTATTTGCGCAGCTTCTTGACATCTTATAATTATTGGTGTATATTTGTGCAGTAAACATCCGTGGTTATACGCTTGTCTACGGAAAGGAGAAATGATGGCTAATAGTATTCAAAAACAGTTGCAGTTCCTTATGTACAGCACCCCTGACGAAGATGTCAAGGTGAACGCCTTGGTGAAGGATGAAACTATTTGGCTTACGCAAAAGGCCATGGGGGAACTGTTCAATGTTAATGTTCCGGCAATTTCAAAGCATTTGAAAAACATCTTTGACGAAGGTGAACTTCAGGAAAATTCAGTTATTTCCATTTTGGAAACAACTGCCGCGGATGGGAAAAACTATAATACCAAATTCTACAATCTCGATGCCATCATTTCTGTAGGTTATCGCATCAGTTCCGCCCGGGCAACGCAGTTCCGTATTTGGGCGACGGGTGTTCTCAAGGAATACATCCGCAAGGGCTTTGTGCTGGATGATGAACGCCTGAAGCAGGGTGAAAACGCTTTTGGCGCAGACTATTTCCGTGAATTGCTGGAACGAGTGCGTTCGATCCGAGCAAGCGAACGTAGGATTTGGCAGCAGATTACTGATATTTTTGCTGAATGCAGCTTTGACTACAATAAGGATTCCGAGCTGCTAACGCCGATGCATCCAAGGAACTCATGGGGCTCTTGACATGGAAAAACTCACCTGATGGTCGCGTGTTGAAAAGCGATGTCGCTATAGCCAAGAACTATCTGACCGAAAAGGAAATCAGAAGGCTGGAGCGTCTTGTGAGCGGCTTCTTTGACTATGTGGAAGACCTGATTGAAAGAGAAATCCCGTTTACCATGCAACAGTTTGCCGGTGCCGTTAATGAATTCCTGGAGTTCCGCAAGTACCAGGTTCTCGAAGGTGAGGGAAAAATTTCTCACGAGCAGGCGGAACACAAGGCCTTTGCTGAATATGATGTTTTCAACAAGACGCAAAAGATTGAATCTGACTTTGACAAACTCGTGAAAAAAACGAATAAAAGACTGCGATAAGAGCGGACCACGGTGGGTCTTTTTTACTTACCGTTGTCAGAAAAACTGCCTGTAAATCCGTCTCTAAATAAAATGCAAAAGGAAATCTTTGAACAAAGGAATAAATGCTAACCTAATCAAATTTCTATATTGCTTTCCGGAAAGGTCTTGAGGAGACGAGATGAAAAGGGATTGGATTGCGGCGGTTATCGCTGTTTTGATATTGTGCGTAAGTGCGCATGCCGCAACGTTGACGATTGAAGCTTCGTCGGGCGGAACTGTAGAAGAAACATCGAAGGTGGTGTCTGCAGGCGATGCGGCGAATGTTACGGCTGAGGCGGGTTTCGGCTATAATTTTGATAGCTGGACGGTTTCCAAAAATCCTGGCAACTGCAAAATCTCAAACGATTATTCTGCCTCCACAACAGTGATTGTCAATGGCAATTGTACTGTAACGGCGAATTTCTCGTTGATTCCTTACGTTACCCCGGTTTCTGCCGAAAATGCCGTTGAATACAATCTCCGTCCTGATCAATCCCTGATTGCGCTTGCTGATGAGTCCGCAGACGGTTCAAATGTAATCCGTTTTTCCACCAATACGCCTAGCGAAGGGTGGTACTGCCTTGAGTTCGGCATGTCTTCCGTCAACTCCTTGTATCTATCGGATTTTGGTGCGGACGATCAATATCTGGATGTGAACAACAGCAAATCCTTTGTGGAATATCATCTGCCGGAAAATCTTAGGAAACGCTGCTTCCAGGGAGATGGTCTGCATTACTGGTCTGTATCCGGCGTGAAGGCCAATGTTTATCAATACGTGACAATCCGATTGGTGCAAACGGAAACGACTACGATAACAATAAGAGATAGCTTTAGTTATTACAACCCAGGTTTAGTACTTTTATTTAATGGGGATACGCTTCAATGGAAGACGTATCCAGTCTTGGATGTTCCCAAAGGTGTTCCTTTGCCAATAGAATCCTTTACGTCGCCTTATTATAATTATCCTGAATGGTCGCTTTCGCAGGGCGACGCCTGCAGTATTTCTCCACCAAGTATATATTTTATTTTTTCTCCTGTAATATATTTTCAAGGTTCTTGTGGATTGAGTGGTAAGTTTGGTTTTTCTAGTAATAAAGATCGATATGCAATAACAAATGTGGTTGTTGAACCTGCAAGTGAAGATACTGTTTGTGTGAAATTTGATTTGAGTTATAATCAAGGGGGATACATGCCATGGGCGGTTTACGAGGCTTTTAAACTTGATGTTTATTCTAGGGAGTCCTCCGATTTGCTGCCGTATTTTTATGTGGAAAATAATCCGGAAGATGCTGTGAGCACGGTCCTTGTTGTTGATGAGGGCGATGATGGATGGGTCGGTTTTCGATCCATCAACTTGATCAATACCTTTATCAATGGCATGCTTGATGGGGATAAGGTTGCCATAGTTGGTTATAGGGGCGATGGCTCGGCCGTGTTGCATCAGTCCTTGACCTCCGACAAGATGGCTCTTTATAATATGACCTATAGATTGATGACTGTTGGAACGTCCAGTGACTTGGGCATGGGTGTTGACTTAGGTCTGAAACAATTGATGGATGTTCCTGGACGCAAATCCATGATTGTGTTTACGTCTGGAAATGCTGACTTGAAATTTTCGTCTAGAAATGACGTTGTAAGTAGGGCGAAGGCCATGGATGTTTCTATAAGTGTTGTGGCTAAAAAATTGGGAAGTGCCGATGCGTTGAAATCCTTGGCTGATGATACGGATGGAACGTATACATTATTTGATATTGAAAGTTTTAATAGCGGATCATTGTATGGGAGATTTTTTTCGCTGGCTACAGAGGCCTTCGACAGGGCCCGTTTTTTCAAAAGATTAACGGAAAAGGCTTGTATGGTTGCTGATGATGGCGTAATGAACGGAGGTAATTACAGGATAAATGTTCGTCAAGAAGGTGATTATATGAAAGATCCGGTTACCGGATATTTTCATTTGATGGATTGGACAGAGCCTCTTTGGCGTGAGCCTGATGCAAAAGATACCGTAAAGCTTTATGATGCTCGGGAAGTTGGCGATATTACTCGTGCTACGGATTCCCTGCTGATCCAGGTCAATACCCAGAATTTTTCCGATGATTCCATTAGGCCTATTGTGGAAATACCGGTTTTGTTGACTTGCCTAAATTCTCGCGATCATGAAACGGCTACGGTGTCCCATGTGCAAGACGGATTGTACCAGGTTGTGGGTTTCCCCAAACGCGAAGGCTTTGCCAAAATGGACAATGGAATTCTGGAATGTTTCAGCGAGGATTCCATTGTTGCAGATTTCAAGGATCCGATTTACGAGACTGTTGCCAGCGATACCGTATACTTTGCAGATAAAGATGCCTATGTTGACCCTGTTATCGTTGAACATGATGGCGGCCTGCCTAATGGTGCTTCGATTCTCACTTACAGCGACGGCACAAAGTTTGAAATTCTGATACACGGTTATAGCGAATCTCTGTACGAAGTGGATACGTTGATGGTGCTTGCCTATACGGACCAGGGGGATTCCCTTTGGATGAAGGCTATCGAAACTGGGGCCTATACTTCGGAATTCAAACTGACAGGTGAATTTGTCGTGGTGAACGATTCTGCGAAAATGCGTTCCGACCACTTGGAAGGCTTGCTGGGCAAGGGGGCTGATGGTGGTCAGTGGCGAGTGAATCTGGAATTGCATTCGCTTGGCATGACGGGATATCCCTTGGGTGGATTTACTGTAGAATCCAGGTATGAACCTGCGGTGCTTACGGTCATCAATGCCGATGGAAAGGACAAGCCCATTTTGCGCACCACGGAAAAATTGCAGTTGGACCTGACTGCAAGTGAATACGCAGAAGCCGGTGACAAGGTAGTTTCCGTTCGTTGCCTTAATTCGGGGGATGCGGAACAGCTGCTCTTGACGAAAACGGAGACTTTGGTGAAGGATGAACATAAGCCTGTCTCTGGTGATGGTGTTCTATCCTGTGCGGCCGAAGACGAAATCGTGGTGGAGTACGTGGACCCGCTCTACGAAAAGTCTGTGGTGTGGTCCCGCGGTTTCAAGGATGAAGTTGAAACATCTTATGCGTTCACGAATGAATCGGCGGCAGATTCTCTGGATGGTTACGATGCCGATTTTACTCTTTCCTTTACGGCGGTGAGCCCGTCCCTTTACGAAGTCGATACGGTAAAGGTTCTGTTGTTTACGGATCGCGGGGATTCCCTGTGGGTGGATGCTGTGGAAACCGGTGCCTATACTTCTGAATTCGTGGCTCAGGGTTCCTTTAACTTTGTGGTGGATTCTTCCAGCGCCCGTGACGATGCCCTGGACTGCGTCATGGATCTTGACCAGGATCGTAACCGCGTTGTGATTCGTGCCCAGTTCGGTAACGATAGCTTGGCTATGGATGAAAGGGATTCGCTGGTTGTTTCCGTCAGCTATATACCGGCGGACTTTGCAGAGATTTATGACAAGGATCAGGATGGCCGCGCCGACTTTGTCCGCGTACATTTTGCGAAGTCCATCAGCCGCGAAAACATTTTCATTGATTCTGTTTTCTGGAACGGATCCAGGGACAGTTGGCGTGTCGTGCGCCATGGCAGCGAAAACGCTGTAGGTGACCGTTGGATCGAAGCCGCTTTGGATGAACCGTTTGATTATGGCATGACAGAGGCCATGTCGGGATCGAAGAACTCGCAGGCCTATGTGCGCATTTCGAGACTGTCTTCTTCTACAAAGCAGAAGGTTCCGCTGCGCGATTCCGTAGGTGCCGTTCCTGTGGCTGCGATAAAGCACCCGGGCGTTATGGATGCGGAATCCTACATGGAGGGTGGCATCAAGAAACCTCAGGATACGTTGTATGTGTCCTTGTCGGAACCATTGAAGTTGCCGCTGGATTCCTTGGATTGGAAGAATCTTTTCGCCTTGTCTGAAAAGTGTTCCGACAAGAATTCGGAAGTACTGCGCCTTGATGGCAAGCCCAGTGTGGACAAGTCTGGAAGGGAATGGAAGCTGGTGCTTTCTCGTGAAAGGATTGTAAAGGTGGGCGGCTGCCTGAGATTGAACCCGATGATTGGAGGCGTGAAAATCAGTGGCGACGATGGTGATGCCTACCTGTACGAAATTGCTGCAGACCCCGCCGTCGCTACGTTGCAAACAGGTTCCGCTGTCAGGACCAAGGCAAGGCTCGGCTACACGGCGAACGTGACCATCTTCGATAACATCGGCAATGTGGTAACGTTCTTCAAGTATAAAAGTTCCGCCATGGACGACAGGATTCCCTGGGACCTTCGCACGGATGACGGCGTACTTGTTGGCTCCGGTGTGTACATCTGGAAAATCCGCTTCCGCTTTACCGACGGCCACAAGGAAACCCGAATCGTAAGAACCGGCGTTAATCGCAGAAATAACTGATTTTGTTTCAAGGACAGTCTTACTTCAGGAACAATGCGCCGGAGATGGTGGCGCTTCCGTATTCACTGGCGGTGGAATGGTTGAATGTTCCCTTCTTGATGACGAGGGTTGCATTGCCGTTGTCGTAGACCACGGGGTGGTTCACCACGGCGGTTCTGGAGGTGCCTGCGTTATCACTGTTTGCGGAGTCCACGAGGCTTGCTAAGGGAATCGCAAATTCTTCGCGGACGTCTTTTTGCTCGCGGGCCTGGGTGCTGTCGGCGCAGTTTTCTTCGGCGTTGCCGCAGCTTGCACAACCGTTGTCCTCTTCAGTCAGATCCAGGGTTATATGAATGGTGTCGTTCTTCAGGATGAATAGGGAATCCTGAATGTAGCGGTAATCCACAAAGACAATCTTGTTCTTGCCTGCCGGGAATTCCGTGGGGATGTTCCTGGTTTCGTGGTCCCAGCGGATTTCGATTTCTGTGATGGTGTCGGGGATGGCAACTACGGAATCTACGGATGCCTCGGTGCAGTCATTGATGTCGCAATCGCTGACGTCGCCGGCCAGGGCCTGTTCTTCCAGGTACTCCTTGTATTCGCACATTTCGCATTCATCGTTGTACCTGGGGTTCACGAAGGTTTTAAGGTTGAAGATGTTGATGCCGAACATGGTGGCTACAATGGCTGTGGCGCAGAGGCTGACCATGGTCCACCAGATTTTCTTCTGGATCTTTTTTACGATCAAGATAATGAGGGCTCCCAGCATCCAGAAATGGAGAATGTAGAGGGCGAGGAGTTCGGTGTCGAAAAACTGGATGTGTCTGCCGAAGAGGATCGCGATGCGGGTGCAGGAAACCAGGAGGAGGGGGAGTGCCGTCCAGGGCAGGTATTTCATCACGATGCTGTCCAGCTTGTTTTCCTGGAAACGGGAGGGGTAGATCAGGGTGCAGATGATGATGATGGAGGCAATGGAGCAGAGGGCCGAAGCGGAAAGGGCTGCTATAATTTGGCCTGCCATGATGGAGTACTTGATGGAAAGGGCGTAGATGACAAAGACAAAGAAAATGACTGCGGGGATGAACAGGTAGTGGATGGTGCCGTAGACGAACTTGCTCTGGGTGGGCTGCTCGTCGGTGGAGGTCATCCGGGGGAGACTTGCCAAGAAGAGGGTTGGGAAGATGAAGGAGGCGCAGAAGATGGCTGCGTCGATGTAGATTTCGTTTTTGTAGATGTTGGAACCGAAAAGCAGGCCTAGGCTCAGCATGAGGGCGCTGAGGATTCCGTAGAACAAAATTGCGATGAGTGCGGATGCAAAGAAGGATTTGATGGCGCTGCCCAGGTGGCTCCACAGGGGGATATCGTTCTTTTGCCTGAAGCTGGGAATGAGGAACATGAGGGCGATGGTGGTGACCACCAGGACCACCGTGCGGCCGATAAGGATTTCTTCTTCGGAGTAGGATCTGCCGAAATCCTTGAAGACGTATGCCGTCACAGCCGCCAGAATGATTTGCGGGATGACATTCAGGAGGATGGATTTGACGCGGGTCCGGGTGCCGCCAAGAGAGTCGCGGGTTTCGTCGCGGAGCTTGACGCCTACGGAGAGGATTGCGCCCAGGATCGGGTAAAAGCCCATCCACAGGGAGAATGTGGCGTGGTGGCTGATCCAGCTTTCATAATGCACGAAACCGATGCGCGCCAGGCCGATGTAGTACAGGGTTGCCAGGCTGATGAGGGCCATGGCCACGGGAAAACGCTTGAAAACACCGGAAACTTTTGTGGGAAGCTGCTTGATTTTGGTAAGGTCCATGTTTTTACCTAATCTTTTCGTGATTTGGATTACTTTTTTTCATAAATAGATTATTTTGTAATATGAAAGGCTGAAGAACCTCCAACTATAGGTAAATATGTCCGCAAAGGTAACTAGCAGCGATCGCGTTGAAGATTTGTTCCCGGAAACCCCGGTCCGCAAGATCCTTACCCCTATCGAACGTCTCATGCAGGTGGAAACCACCGGTGGTATCGTTCTCATCATCATGACGATTGCAGCCCTGCTCTGGGCAAACCTCTCCCCGGAATCCTATCACCATGTTTGGCACTTGCCCTTCTCGTTGTCCATTGCGGGCTGGGTTGGCGCAGGCGATTTGCACTGGCTCATTAACGATGCCCTCATGACCATCTTCTTCTTCAACATCGGTCTTGAAGTGAAGGGCGAAATGACCTACGGCGAGCTTCGCGACCCGAAGGCAGCCAGCCTCCCCATTATTGCCGCTGCTGGCGGTATGCTTTTCCCGGCTTTGATCTACTTGGCTGTGAACGGCCTTACCGGTACCGACGCCGCCCGCGGTTGGGGTATCCCCACTGCTACTGATATTGCCTTCGTTGTGGGCTGTATGGCTATCCTGGGCAAGAAGGTGCCCCACGCTCTCCGCGTTATGATCCTTACTCTCGCCATTGCCGACGATATTGGCGCAATTCTCGTGATTGCTATCGGCTATCCCAGTGGCGACGGCTTGAACTTTGCAGCCCTGGGCGCAGGTATCGGCCTTCTGGTGCTGATCAACGTGCTGTTCCATATCGGCGTCCGTAACTTGTTCCTCCACGGAATTATCGGTGTGGCTGTCTGGGCCTTCTTTGTGAAGTCTGGTGTACACCCGACTATTGCCGGCGTGCTTCTTGGCCTTTCTGTTCCTGCAAAGCCTGTGGTTACCAGCGGCAAGATCCGTAACTTTGTGGCTGGCGCAGACCATGTTCTTTCTGGCGAATCCAAGGACGAACACGAAAAGTACCGCGTATTCTCCATGCTGACCAAGGCTTCCAGCGAAAGTATTTCCATGCAGGAACGCCTCTTCAAGCCTCTGACCCCCTGGATCAACTTCTTCATTATGCCGCTGTTCGCCCTTTCCAACGCAGGTGTGGAAATCAAGCTTGGCGGTGTGGAAGTTCCGGTGATGGGTGCTGTGGCTCTCGCTCTTGTCTTCGGTAAGCCTATCGGTATTTTCCTCTTCAGCTTGCTCTCCGTGAAGCTCGGCATTTCCAAGAAGCCCAGCTACAGCTGGAAGATCCTCTGGGGCGGTGGCATGCTGGCCGGTATCGGCTTTACCATGGCTCTGTTCGTGGCTAGCCTGGCCTTCGACGTGGGTGACCGTCAGGACTCCGCAAAGCTCGGTATTTTGCTGGGAAGCTTTAGCGCCGCAATCCTCGGTACCATCTACATGAGCTTGGTTTCCAAGCCTTCGAAGGATGAACCTGAGGAAGCTCACCACTAAAAAGAAACGCGGGCCTCGGCCCGCTTTTTTTGTACCTCGCGCCTGGAGCCTCGAACCTCGTGCCTCATTTTGTCTACATGTTACGTTGCGCCGGAAACCGCATCTACACGGGCTACGCCGTGGATGTGGAGGCCCGTTTTAAGCAGCATGTGTCGGGCAAGGGGGCGCGATTTACCAAGGCCTTTCCGCCGGAATGTGTGCTCCGCCAATTCGAACTGGAGACTAAGGGGCAGGCCTTGCGTTTGGAGGCTCGTATAAAGAAATTGAGCCGCCCGCAGAAGGAACTATTAGCTAGTGGATTGGGTGGTGCCGCGGATGGTGTTGCGCAGGGTGCCGCCGCCGAACTTCTGGAAAAATTGCTGGCCGGTTTGGACAAAACCTTGAAAAAGCCTCGCAAGAAAAAAGTGGACCCTATCGCTTCGCTCCAGGGTGACGCTAAGGATTAGTGGGCAATCAGGTCCACGATCAGATAAATCGCCATGGCGATACTGCACACGCTGATAAAGTTCTCGATGAACTTGTTGCCTTTTTTGCGCTGGAGGGCGCTGCCGAAGTAGCCGCCGCACCAGGCGCCGGCGGACATCACGATGGCGATGGGCCAGACAATCTTTCCTGCAATTCCGAGAGCGATGGTACTGATCACCAGGAACACAGTGGTAAGGCAGTTCTTGAGTGCGTTTACGTGAATGGGATCCAGGCCTGTGTAGCGTGTAAGGCTGAAGATCTGCACAAAGCCCACGCCTACCTGCACAATGCACCCGTAGACAGAAACGAGGGCGAATCCGATGGCGCCGCCCAGGGTCAGTTTTTCAGGCGGGTTGGCGGGCGGCTTTCCCAAAATGTCCTTGCGGAGGCGCCCCATGATGACCACAAGGCAGATGGCGACTGCAATGATTGCCTGGAAAACTTTGTCGTTGGCGTTCATCAAAAATCCAAGTCCGATGAATGTGCCCACGATGGAGGGCCAGAACAGTTGCTTGAAGAGTTTGACGTTCAGGTAGCCGTGCTTCGCCAGGTTATGGACGCTACTGAGGTTTCCGATAATCAGGCCGATTCGGTTGGTGCCGTTGGCGACGGTGGGCGGCATCCCCAAAAAGATCATGATGGGGAGACTCAGGGTGCTGCCGCCTCCAGCGATGCTGTTGATGAGGCTGACGATGGCGCCTAGCAGAAAGAATGCGGGGTACTGACCGTATTCCCACCAGCTTCCAAGTGTGGCGGCATCCACTAGAGAACCTCCGCGAGTGAAAGGTCGCGTCGCATCGTGAGGTCGCGTCGCGGCATTAGCGGTCCAGTTCCTTCTTCAAGAAGATGATGTTGTCGGTAACGGTCTTGATTTTTTCGTATTCCGGATATTCGTCGCTGCAGTTGTTCAGGGCGCCAATCGCCTTCAACAGAAGTTCCTTCTTCTTTTCGGGCTTCTTCTGCTTGGTGGCCTGGGAGTACAGCTGAGATGCGGTCTTGCGCTTGTCAGTGCAAACTGCGTCGGCCAACTTCTGGTACTTTTCTGCGGCCTGCTGACGGAGTTTGCTTGCCTTCAGACGTTCTACAAGAACCTTGGCCTTTTCGTAGGACTTCTTTTCTATGAGACCGTCCACTTCGGCGAGAGCCTTTTCCGGGTCGTTCTTTTCCCAGTACTTCTGGTCTTCGGAATTGATGGAATTCTGAAGTCTCTGGATGTAGGCGATCATCTTTTCGATCTGAAGTTCGTTTTCGAAGTCGCGGTAGCGCATCTGGAATTCGGTTGCCTGCTTCATGGCTTCTTCGAAGCGGGCCTTTGCCTCGGCCAGTTCAAGAATCTGGGTCTTTTCCTTGAGGCCCTTTGCAAGGGTGTTCTTGTAGGCAATCCGCTTTTGTTCGTTTGCGAAGTTGGTGAGGGAGTCACCCGGGGCCAGAGCGATGAGGCTGTCGGCAGCGGCGGCCACAAGGCTGTAGGCAGCGTTTACGCGGTTCATGTTCCTGATTTCAAGGACCATGGGCTCGTACTGCTTGGCGCGTTCCGCATTGGTCTGTCCGAAAACGTTCAACAAGGAATCGGCGCGATTCTGCCATTCGTTCCACAAAGGCTTCATGATGCGGAACTTCTGCAAGTAGGCTACGGCTTCATCTACGGCGTTGGCTTGGAACAAGGTATTTGCGAAATCAAACACCTCGTCTACGATACTTGGAATGGCTGTGTAGGGATCTACAGGGTCTGCGATCAGGCTGGGCTGTTCCTCAGGCTGCTGGCTTTTCTGTTGTGGAACGGTTTGCTGAACTGCCGGCTGTGCTGCGCTGGAGGAACTTGCTGCCGAAATAGTTGTTTTTGCGCTTGCATTGTCGGAAGAGCTTGCAATGATTTCAGAAGAACTGCTCTGAACAGATGCTTGAGAAGAAGATGACTGTGCAACGGTAGCTTGTGCCACGATGGCTTCGGTCTGTGCTACCGGACCACTTGCAGTGTTGCTAGCGTTTGTTGCGGGCGCTGTTGCTTGTGCCTGGGCTTCAGTTGTTGCGGGGACGGCAGGTGCGGTTTCCACAACGGGGCAAGGTTGCTGAACGGCGCAAGCGCCCAACATGGATGCTGCGGAAGCGGCAGTCAAAATCTTAACAAACTTCTTGTTCATTTCTTAAAATCCTTTTCGTGCTTGCGCGTGGCCGAGTTTATTCCATATCAGCTTCGATAGGAACGAATGCGTTCTGGCTGTTGAATTCAGAAGGCAGATCCCAGTCGTCGTCCTTAGGCATTGCCTTCGGAGTGTTGCTTGCAGGTGCTGCAGTTGCGGCAGGAACTGTTGCCGGTGCTGCGGTTTCTGCAGAGGGTGCTGCGGCTGGCTGAACAACAGGTTGTGCGGCAGCCGGAGTTGCAGACTGTGCTGCGTCAGTGGGCTGTGCCTGTGCTGCGGCTTCTGCGGTTGCTGCCGGTGCGGAACCTTCAGAAGTTGCGGGCTGTGCAGTACCTTCAGCGGTTGCAGGCTGAGCTGCGGGCTGTTCTGCGCTAGGCATGGGCAAGCTGATCATGATACCGCTTTCTGCAGCAGATTCTGCAGCGCGTTCCTGAACTTGGGGCGGAGTAAAGCCGGGCACATCCAGCCAGGGCAGCGGGCGTCCTTGAGAAGCGTCTGCGCCGGCGAGTGCAAGACCCGTCATGGGGTCAACGATAAGCTGGCCGCGTTCGTTACGGAAATTCAGGGGAACTTCGCCGGCCGCAATCATGGAAATGTCCAGGAAGTCCAGCTTGTTGGGAGTGCCGAGGATTTCAATTTCTTCCTTGGCAAAGGCAGCCCACTGGGGAAGGCCACCGCTGGCGCCTGCGATACGGGTGCGTCCGGATTTCAAAGGCTTGTTGTCGTCGAAGCCCACGTAGCTACCGATGGCCACCACGGAATCCAATGCAAGTCCGTTCTTTTCACTTACGTAAGTCGGCAATGCACCGAGGAATGCCACGTTGCGGTAATCGTTGGTGGTACCGGTCTTACCCAAGGTGGGGTAGCGGAGCTTGGTTCCTTTATCCGGGGAGGAAACGGTCATGTTGCTGAACTGGCTGCGAGCGGTACCGTTGGTGAATACGGAGTGGAGCATCACGGCCATCTGGGTGGTAACGGTGTCGTCCAATACAACCTTTTCTTCGACCTTGTTCTTGAAGATCACCTTGCCGTCGCGGTTTCTGATTTCCTTGATGAAGCAGGGATCGGTCCAGTCGCCATCTTTGCACTTGAATACCTTACCGGTAAGAAGAGTCTGGTAGGCGGTGGAGATTTCAGCCAAGGTAATTTCGTTTACGCCGAGAGGCATACTGAACACTTTCTGCAACTTCTGGTGGATACCGATTTCCTTGGCGAAGCGTGCGTATTCCGCCATGGAGAGGGAACGCTTGAAGTCGGGCCAGTAGCGGATGTGGTCTGCGTCCAGGTAGTCGGTAGAGGCGTCCACCGGTTCGATCATGTGGCTCAAACGCTTCAGGTCTGCCAAGGTGAAGTCTTCGAAAAGCTTGAAGCTTTCGGTGGGCGGCAATGTTGCGGCCAAGTCCGGATCAAGTTCGCTTGCCTCGCGAAGGCGCAAAATGTCGGAGTAGTTCTTGTAGTTGTGCTTGATGAACTGGATTGTCTGCGCATCCTTCTTGGCCTGCTTTACGGCGATGTCGTTGTAGGTGCCGTAGCGCATGTTCAGCAAGGCGCGGGCGGCGCCTTCGCGGCCTTCGTTCTTCAAGATTTCAACCAATGCTTCCTTGGCCTTGGTGAATTCGATTTCCTTCTTGGTTTCATCCTTCAAGGTCAGGCCGAACTTGTCGCGGAGTCTTGCGAAGTAGGCCTTGTATTCTTCTTCTGCTTCACGGGCGTAGCCGTTCTGTGCGGCCACTTCGGCGAACTCGTCGCTGTTCAGCTTGTCCAGCAAATGTTCAAGGAGCCAGATACTTGCGATGTTTTCGGAACGGGTGGTTGCCCAGGCGATGCTCACCACGTCGCCCTTGTTCTTGTGGTCCGGGCGCGGGAAGTAGAACTGGTTCACGAACTGGAATACGTTGAAGTTGTTTTCCAGCGGGTCAAGGTAGTTCCAATGATGCTGAAGTGCGAGAGCGTAAAGCAGCGGCTTCCAACTGGAACCCAGCTGACGTAGTGCCTTGAAACTACGGTCGAAACCTGTGTTGTGGAAACCGCCCTGGGTTGCAAGAACATTTCCGTTCTGGATGGCGAACAAGCCGCCCTGCAAAACAGGTTCCGTTTCAATCTGGCAGGGAGCGAAACCGTTCACCAGTTCTTCGCTGGCGACGCTCACCAAAAGGATGGCGCCTTTCTTCAGCTGGCTACCCAGAAGCTTGCTTACATCGATAGGCTTCTTGGGGTCGGAACTTGCCTTCTTGGCGAAGTCCTTCACGGCTTCTTCGGAGACCATGCCCTTCAGCTGTCCGAAGCTTAAGGTAAGTGCCTTGAGGCGGCCCAGGGAATCAACATAAACGCTGTCTACTGCGCCGTAGAGGTAATCGCCCTTGCGAGCGCTCTGGGCCTTGCTTGCAAACTGGGACTTGGGCAAAACGAAACCGCCCAGCTGCATCTGCAGATTACTGATGTTTGTCTGCAAAGCGCGCTTTGCTGCGTTCTGGGATTTAGCATCCAGGGTGGTGGTAATGGTGAGCTGAGCCTTGCGCCAGTCTTCGATTCCTTCCTTTTCAAATTCTGCGGTGAAGTAGTCGTTATCTAACTTTTCTTCGATGCGTTCCAGGATGGTGCTCATGGTGAAGCGGAAGTTTCCGTGGTTGAATGCCAACGGTTCGGAAAGAGCTTCGTCCATTTCGTCCTTGGAGATGTATTCTTCCTCCACCATTCGGCCCAGCACGTATCTCAAGCGTTCCTGGCCGCGGGCGATGGCGCGTTCGCGGCGTTCGGTGCTGCGCTGGATGAAGGGGTCGTAGTTGAAGGGGCCCTTCACGGAGCCTGCGATGAATGCGCATTCGGCGAGGGTCAGGTCCTTCAGTTCCTTGTTGAAGAAATACTGTGCTGCAATGGCCACGCCCTTGCCGGTACCGGAGACGTGGAACTGGTTCAGATAGAATTCAAGAATGTCTTCCTTGCTGAAGTGCTTTTCCATGCGCAGGGAGTTGATGAGTTCCTTGCCCTTTTCCTTGATGGAGCGTTCTTCACGTCCGAAGATGTTCTTTACGGTCTGCTGGGTCAGAGTGGAACCGCCCTGACGCATGTGGCCCGCCTTGATGTTGGAAACCATGGCGCGGGTGAAGCCATACACGCTGAAACCGTTGTGGTGCCAGTAGCCGGCGTCTTCGGCGGCGATCAAGGCGTTCACGATGTTCTTCGGGATGTCGCCATAGGGCACGTACACGCGGTGGTTTGCATCGAAGAATGCGCCAAGCAGTTCTTCGCCATCATTATAGTAGACGCGTGTTTCGCCAGAGAGAACCTGGAGAATGGTCTTGCGGTTGAACTGGTTGTCGGGATCCTTTTCGGGAAGGACCTTGAACACCAAAATGTATACCGGGATGCAGCAAATAATGCCGACGAGGGCGAATGCTGCCACAATCTTGAAAAGTTTGGAAAGTAGACGCTTCATACCATTTTAAATGTAGAATTTTTGTTTTTTGGGGTTTTGGCATGTAAAAAAATTGGGGGTTTTGGGGTGTTTTTAATGAATTATGGGGCGCTCCCCTTGAAAAACCACTGCTTTTTTTCTAAAATCTGTGTCCCCAAGATGGGAAGATGGCCGAGCTGGCCGAAGGCGCGTCCCTGCTAAGGACGTATAGGACTAAATCCTATCGCGAGTTCGAATCTCGCTCTTCCCGCTGAAAAGCCCCAGATCGAAAGATCTGGGGTTTTTTGCTCTTCGAGCCCCCAAAAAAAACAGATGCGGTACTGTAGACCGATAAATATGCTGAAATGTCTCAATTTACGGGAAAAATGCTTCCAAAAGCGCCCTTTTTCCCGTAATTTTGCACATAACCTAACGGGAAGATCGCAAATTTGCGGAAAAATTCCCTGGTTTTGGACGATTTTGTGCCTCCGAACCCTATTTCTACCCATTTTTTTATACAAATCATGGCGAATTGCTACGGACAACGTAACATTTTACGGGAAAAACGCCCTGATTTTGCCTTTTATTCCCGTAAAAAAGGCGGTTTTTTGAAAATTATCTCCTGAAACTATATTTTTCTTGACTTTCCCTATTATTTTTGCGATATTATTTGGGGTAAAAACAAGGAGTGCTTATGAAGGCATTGAATTTTATCGCTGGTGTGGCCCTTGGTGCCGCCGCAGCCATTGTCGCTGTTAAAAAATTCAAGGTTTGTTCCTGCGGTGATGCAGCCGATGGCGAAACCAATCCTGCAGTCAAGGAAGCTGAAGAAGCAGTGGAAAACCTCCGCAGTTCCGTGGACAGCCTCCGCAAGGAACTGAATTCCCGCATCGAGTCCGAACAGACCTACGCCTCTCAGTGCGAAGAGCTCAAGGGCGAAGTTGCCAAGAAGGAAGCTGAAATCAACAACCTCAAGAATGTCTGCGACAAGCAGGCTGGCCAGATCCGCAAACTCGAACCGTAATAGCGCTTTTTAGCCACTTTTCGGTGTAAAACGCCCCCTTTAGGGGGCTTTTTTATTTGTAAATTATGATTGTGGCACGCTTTTTGCATAGAAAAACAGAGGCTTTGACAATGATCCGCAACGTTTGCTCGACGTTGGTGTTTGTTGCGTTCGCCCTTGCTTGTGCCTGCGCCTTTACCGCCTGTGAGGAAATTGAGGAAGAAAAACCCTGGATCCAGGTGGAACGCCCGGACATGCTCTTTACTGACACCACCCTCATGGACAGCTACGACAGGGGTGTGCTTGCCTGGAAGTTGAAGACTGCCTATTTGGAACGCTGGGGAAACAAGGACGTTGTTTTTGTCCGCCCGGTGCTTGTGGATATTTATGATTCCGTGGGGGAGCGAACTGCGTTTCTTCGTGCCGACTCTGGCCGACTGGACATGAGTTTCTCCTATGTGTATGCCTACGGTCACGTGTATGCCCTTACGCCCAAGGGTGCCTCGGTGCGCTCCGACTCCTTGCTCTGGAACAAGAAGGATAACCTTGTCCGTACCGAAAGCTATGTGCGTGTAGTCAGTGAAGATGGCGACGTGCTGCAAGGCAAGGGATTTGTCAGCGACGCCCACATGGACAACTGGAGAATTCTTGCCAACGTCACCGGTATTTTCCAGGATGCTGCAAAGCGCCTGAAGGAAGAGGACAAGAAGGAAGCCGACGCCATCGAAAGCAGAGATGCAAACGATGCCGCCCATCCCCATGCCCGCCCCTCCAACGCGCCGATCAAGGGATCGCCGGGCGTTCCGGCAAAGCCCGCTCCCATGAAGCCTGCGCCTGGCCAGTCCGCTCCGCAGAAACCGGCTCCGCAGAAACCTGCGCCGCGCCCCAATACGCCTGCAAGGAGGAACCGCTAATGCGCCGTTCCCTGATTTTCCTGCTGGTGCTGTTGCTTCCGGTAATCGCATTTTCCCAGACGTCTCCGCTGATCATGAAACATGCGGATAGCCTCGCCGTGGCCCGCAAACGCGGTACCTTGATTCTGCATGGTCGCGTACACTTTGTTCACGATAGCGTTCAGTTCCGCACCCAGCGCGCCGTATGGAACAAGGACAACGAAGTGGTCCAGTGCGACGGCGGTTTCAAGTTTACTCATCCCAATGGTTATGTGAACGCTGACAAGGGTATCTACCAGAAGAAGGACAACATCGCCATTGCTACAGGCAAGGTGAATGCCGGCGACTCCGCCCACACCTATTTGCTGAAAGGCGAACACCTCGTGTACAACCGTAAGGATGAAATTCTGGACATGCCCAAGGATCCGCACCTGTGGCAGTTCGAGAAGAAGAAGGACGGAACTGAGGACACCCTTTCCGTGGTGGCAGAGCACATCGTGTACAATAAGAAGGATGGTGTTGCCCAGGCTCATGAAAAGGTGGTCATCATGCAGCAGGATGTGACCATTTCTGCCGACCACATGAAGTATACCAGGCAAAGCGATATTGCCGAGGCTTATGACCACGTGACCCTGACCCAGAAGGATGTGACCATCTTTGCGGACAAGATGAACTACAACAAGAAGGACGACTTTGCCGAAGCCTTCAACCACGTGAAGATGACTCAGAAGGACATGGTGGTGACCTGCGATACGGGTTACTTTGACCGTAAGAACAACTGGGTTTCCATGAAGGGACATCCGACCTGCGACTTGAAGGGATATCACCTGACGGGCGATTCCATTTTCCTGGTGCTGGATTCCACGGGCAATTCCCTGAAGTCCGCCTTGGTGATCCGAAACGCCCACGGCGTGCAGCAGGAAGAACCTAAGGGACGTACCCCCGGCCGTGTCACGGAAGCTACCGGCGATACCTTGTTTGCCCAGTTCAAGAACAACAAGATTGAACATTTGTATGTGAACCAGAATGCCCACGGAACCTTCTACGAAACCGACCTGAAGGATTACCGCAACTTGATGGACGGGGACCGCCTGGATATGTTCTTCAAGAAAGGCAAGATGGACCATGCTGTTGTTTCGGGCAAGGCTCAGAGTACTTATTTCTACGTGAAGAACGACAGATCCATTTCGGGCAAGAACGAGGCCACCGGCGATACCATCCATATCACCTTCGATGCCCAGAAGAATGCGGTGAAGTCTCTTCGACTGCTGGGAAGCTCCGCCATGGCCAGCGGCCGATACGTGGACATGGAAAAGGAAAGCCGCAATAAGGCTGCCGCAAAGAAAGATTCTTTGGCACAATTGAAAGAAAAAAGCGATATTAAGAAGGACGATGTCCCGGTTATTAAAAGAGGTCGTCGTCGCGAATACAAGAACGAATCCCCTGTGGAGGAAAAACATTGAAAAACCTAGTCAGCACTATTCGTACAGAAAAGCTCCGTAAGGTGTACGGCGGTCGCCAAGTGGTGAGCGATGTTTCCATCCGCGTTTCCCAGGGTGAAATCGTCGGATTGCTGGGCCCCAACGGTGCCGGCAAGACAACGTCTTTCTACATGATCGTGGGAATGGTCCGTCCGGAATCCGGCCACATCTTCTTGGATGATATCGAGATGACGGACAAGCCCATGTACAAGCGCGCCCGCCTGGGTGTTGGCTACCTCCCGCAGGAAGCTTCCATCTTCCGCAAGCTTAGCGTTGAAGACAACATCATGGCCATTCTTGAAACCCAGGACATGAAGCGCGCCCAGCGCAAGAAGCGCCTGGAAGAACTCCTGGAAGAATTCAAGATTACCCATATTCGTAAGACCAAGTCCATGAGCTGTTCCGGTGGTGAACGCCGCCGCCTGGAAATCGCCCGTGCCTTGGCTAGTGACCCGTCGTTCCTGCTTCTGGACGAACCCTTCGCTGGTATCGACCCCATTGCTGTGGCAGATATTCAGTCCATTATTTCCGGACTCAAGGACAAGGGCATGGGCGTGCTGATTACGGACCACAACGTGCGCGAGACTTTGTCCATTACGGACCGCGCCTACATTATGTACAAGAGCCAGGTCTTGACCGAAGGTTCCTCCGAATACTTGGCGAACGACCCCGAGGCTCGTAGAATTTATCTTGGTGATAGCTTTAGATTGGATTAGGTATTAGATGGCTTTAGATTTAGGAATGAATTTGGCCCAGGGCCAACGATTGGAGCAGACGCTGTCGCCGCAGCTTCTGCAGTCCATCAATATTCTTCAAAAGACATCTTTGGAAATTGAAACCGCCATCAAGGAAGAAGTGGAAAGCAATCCTCTTCTGGAACTGGACGATAGCGTTCCTGAAGAAGAACGCGAAGTACGCGACGAGGAACTTCCGGAGTCGGGTGCAGAACTTGTGAACGACGCAGGCTCCGACTACGATCCAGACAATAGCTTTGACAACGGTTCCCTGGACGATAGCGCCTTGATGGACCGCGGCATGCTTGACGACCCTAACGCAGGCGACTTGAATTACGAGCGTTACCTCGGTGACGGTTCCTCCGACGAAGACGCGCCCTTCAAGGATTTGAACGCCGCCTCGAAGGATGCCGACGAGGAATGGGACCGCCCCATCAAGGATAACGGAAAGAGCCTGCAGGAACAGTTGCGTGATCAGCTGATGCTCTGGTCCGGTACCCGCGAATTGCTTGAACAGCTTAAGGAAAGCGGCTGTACCGAAAAGCGTTTCCGCGCCCTGGTGGAGTACCTGATTGACTCTGTCAGCGAAGAAGGTTTCCTGCTGGGCGGCGATGCGGAACATGCTCCCGTCAGCGAATCTTCCGACGAGTACATCAACGAAATCGAGAAGATGATCCGCCGCGAGATTCCTCTTGAGGAAACCAGCGTGCCTGTGCGCGAAGCGGTCCATGTGCTGCAGGGCTTCAACCCCCGCGGTATCGGTGCCCGCGATCAGCGTGAATGTTTCCTGATCCAGGCTTACGCAATCCCCAAGTTCCCTGAGCTGGGAATCAAGATTCTTGAAAACTGCTACGAGGACTTGCTCGCCTTGCGTTACGCAAAAATCGGCAAGACTCTTGGCGCCTCCACCGAAGACGTACAGAAGGCTGTGGCCAGCTTTGCAAAGCTGAATCCCCATCCGGGTTTCCAGCTTTCCAACGCCCGCGTGCAGACCATTGCCGCCGACATGAAGATTGTGGAAAAGCGTGGAAAGTTCGATGTGGAAGTGACCCGCTCCTCCACCCAGAAGCGCCTCCGCATCAATCAGACCTACAAGTCCATTCTCGACGACAAGAGCGCATCCAAGGATGCCCGCGATTTCGTGAAGACCCACCTGAACAAGGCGGTGGAATTCATGAAGTCCCTGGACAACCGCTACTCCACCATGGAGCTTGTTATGCGCGCCATTCTCAAGCGTCAGAAGGAATTCTTTACCCAGGGTCCGGCGTTCCTCAAGCCCATGATTCTGCAGGACATTGCAGACGACGTAAAGCGTGACGTTAGCACTGTGAACCGCGTGACCAACGGTAAGTACGTGGATACTCCCTACGGCGTCTACGAACTCAAGCGTTTCTTCACCTCAGGTGTGAAGCAGGGCGCATCTCCCGATGCAGAGGAAGTGGGTTCCGCACAAATTCTCGACGCCATGAAGAAGATGATCGACGAAGAGGACAAGAAGAAGCCGCTTTCCGATCAGGCTATTTCAGACAAACTTGCAGAAATGGGGATGAAGGTTGCCCGCCGTACCGTTGCGAAGTACCGCGAGAACTCCCTTCACATCCTCACCGCAAGCCAGCGCAAGCAAATTAAATAAAGTTTCTTTCTGTCATTGCGAGCCCGTAGGGCGTGGCAATCGAAGCTCTGTTTACCTCAGCGTTTATGAGATGCAAAGGGGTTATCACACGTCCACATAGTGGATAATTCTCACTAAGGGCTAAAGCCCTAAGTGTTCATTTACCTTTGGAATCCCCACTCACAAAAGTCCGCTAACACGGACTTTTTCTCGTGTTTGAGGGGCTGCAACACACTTAGGAACTTGTTCCTTAGTGTGGCTGGTCCCCAAAAGGGGACGAGTAAACCCGCTCCTCAAGGGGCCCCTGCCCCTAGTTTGCAAAAGCAATACTAACCTGTGGTAATGTTCTGACCTGCTTGCGGGTGGCCAGGGATGGGGAGGGTGCAGGGAGGGGCCCGGGCGGCCTTCGCAACTTTGAGCTGGGGCCCCTCCCGCATAAAAAACGTTTTTTAATTTTTTGAAAATTTTTGTTCCAACTTGGAATATGGTTTTTACCAAAAAAACAGCCAAGGGTGTTTTTTCCTGGAAAAAAGATGTATATACTCTAAACGTGAGACAACGAAATGTCTCGCCGATATTCACTTTTTTCTACGGAGGTTTAACAATGGATATTCAGTTTTCTGCTCGTCATTTTAATGCATCTGCTGGTCTTCAGGATCGTATCCAGGAAGAAATGGACAAACTCGCCAAGTTCTATCCGAACATTACCAGCGCCTCCGTCGTTTTGGACCATGAAGTAGAACATCAGCGTCACTGCGAAATCACCGTGAACATTACCGGTTCCCAGGTTGTCGCTTCCGCCGATGAAGAAAACATGGGCAAGGCTGTTGATGTTGCTCTTGATCGCGTTAAAATCCAGCTCAAGAAGGCAAACGACAAGCAGAATGACCATCGAGCACAGCCCGTATCTGATGTTGTTTAATTCGGTCTCTCCAAAAATTGTATAATTTTGGAATATGGCTGAATCAAGATTGAAAGATATTAAGATCCTGCACAGGGAACGCTTCCTTGTGCGGGACTTTTTTTGTCGTTACGGAAAAGACCTGCAGATGGCCAACCACTCTGCAGAAGAATGTTTAGATACTCCCATTGCCGAAAGTGGTATTCATCGCCCGGGCCTCGCCATGGCCGGATACACATCGGTTTATAGTTCCCAGCAGATTCAGGTTGTGGGCCATACGGAATGGAACTACCTGGAATCCATCGGCTCCCAGGGCCGCGCCAAGGTTTTCGAGAACTTGTCTGTGTTCAAGGCCCCCATGTGGGTGGTGACTCACGCCCAGCAGCCTCACAGGGAACTTCGCGACATGTGCGAGAAGAAGGGTATCCCCCTGTTCTCCACCACGCTCCATACTTATGAATTTGTCAAGCTTGCCCAGCGAATTCTCGAAGAGTTTTTCGCTCCCCATGCCATTATCCACGGAAGCCTTGTGGACGTGTACGGCATCGGTATGCTGTTCGTAGGCGACAGCAATGTGGGTAAGTCCGAATGTGTGCTGGACCTTGTGGAAAGTGGCCACCGTATGGTCGCCGACGACGTGGTCCATATCAGCAACGTGGGCAAGTCCATTATCGGACGCCCGGACCCGCTGATCAAGCATCACATGGAAATCCGCGGCGTTGGCATTCTGGATATCCGCTCCATGTTTGGTATCCATGCTATCCGCAAGCAGAAGAAGATTGAAACCATCGTGGAACTGCAGCAGTGGCGCCAGGATGGCGGTTACGACCGTACGGGTCTCAACGAACAGGAAGAAGTCGTCATGGGCATCAAGATTCCCAAGGTGGTGATTCCTGTGGCCCCGGGTAAGAACCTGACGGTGATTTCCGAAGTCATCGCCATGAATACCTTGATGAAAATGAATGGCCAGAACGTGGCCGAGGACTTCAACGAAGCCCTAATGCAGAAGATTAAGGCCAAGGCCAAGGGCGAATTCGTGGATGATTTACTAGATTTCGATCCACAGAACTGGTCCTACTATGAATAGATTCGTCAGGCTTGTTAAAGAAAACGTGATTCCCTCGATAGTGTTTACCATTATCGCGGTGTCCTGCATTTTGGCCTGGTACACTCTTCATCCGGCTAGCCCCTACCACAGCAGATATTCCTTTGTGGTGGCCTACGATGCCATCGGTACCCTTTCCCCGGGCAACCGTGTGGAGGTCCGCGGTATTTCCAAGGGCGAAATCACCAAGGTGGAGTTGACAGAGGATGCGGTTTACGTGACTGCACGAGTCCTTGCCGATACCAAGATTCCGGTGAACTCCGAATTCCGCCTGATCAACTCCGGCTTGATGGGCGAACGTGAAATGTGCGTTCTGACCGGCGATAGTCCGATCATGGTCAATGACGGTGATACCTTGAAGGGTCATTACGACGAAGGTACTTCCGGCGTGGTGAAGAGCCTCCTTGCCGCCTTGGACGATTTGGACGAAGTTCTCGATACTTTGTACGCTTTTGTAGACTCTGTTACCGAAGGTTCCACGGGTCAGCAAATCAAGCGCATCATCAAGAAGGGTGACCGCCTGGTTCGAGTGGGCAAGTCTGATATCAAGTCCTGGATTGGGGAGGCTACCCAGTTGTTCGACCAGCTGGATGGCGCCCTGGAGAAGACAAAGACCATCTTGACTGCAGCGGTAGACCAGGGTAAGCTGAGGGTTGAAGATGCCCAGAACCTGATTACCCGTGCGGATGCTCTCCTGAAGCGCCTGGGTGTGGCGAAGAACCAGAGCCAGAATTTGTTCGATGACCTTTCCAAACAAGATAATACGGCGGCATTGATCCTCGCCGACGATAGCAAGTTCCTCAAGGAAGTGGACAAAATAATCCTTGATGCCAGCAATTTGGTGGCCGATGTCAAGAAGCAGGGCATCCGAGTCAACATCGATTTTGATTTTTTTAGAAAATAATTTACCCTTTTGTAAAAAAAAGATTAGTTTCACTCTATTAGTAGATGATAGAGCCACTCACAACCAAGGAGCATTACCATGGCTGAAAAGAAACCTGTAAAAATGAGCGACGCTGACCTCAAGTTTTTTGAAGATATGCTTATTGAAAAACGTCGTGAGCTGGTGACGGCCCAGACGGAATCCGACAAGGCTGAAACTTTCAAGAGCCAGATGCAGGCTGGCGATGGTGGCGAATCCAATAGCGCCGACCTTGCTACTGACTACAATGCCCTGGAAACCAACTTTGAACTTGCTGCCCGCGAAGGCAAGTACCTTGTCTATCTTGAAGAAGCTCTCAAGCGCATCAAGAAGGGTACCTTCGGTATTTGCAAGGTTTGTGGCGAACTTATTCCCAAGCCCCGCCTGATGGCAGTGCCCACCGCTACCAAGTGCGTGAACTGCAAGGAAGAAACCAAGCGTAAGGAACGCGAAGATAGCCGTTTGGAAATGGCCCGTTTGTTGGCAGAAGAACAGCGTCGCGAACTGATGGCACGCGCTAAGAAGTAACAAGAACCGAATTTAGGGTGAGCTGCCGGGAGTGTGCAGCGAAAAAGACCTCGGATCGAATCCGGGGTCTTTTTTTTGGTGCGCGGGAGTGGCCCGCAAATTACATGGCGAAGAACGCAAATTACATGGCGAAGAACGCGTCGGCCAGCTTTGCGCGGAAGGCGTGGATGCGGTCGGCGTTGGGTTCGCGATGGGGGTAGGTGAAGTTGCTGAGGAGCACTACGGCGGCGCCCTTGTCGGGATCGGCCACGATGCTTGCGCCAGTGAATCCTGTTTTGCCGAAAGTCCGGGGGGAGACCTTGGTTCCCATGAACTTGGGTGCGTTCAGTTCCCAGCCCAGGGCGGTACAGTCGCCTGCTGCGCCTGCGGGGCAGCTGCCGTAGGCGGGATTGGTAAAGGCGTTGGTGCTTGCTAGCTTGAGGATGCCGGCAGGAGCGATGCGGGCGACTCCGTTTGGTGCGCCACTGTTTTGAACGTTGCCATGTACGTCTACGCCGTCGTTCAGCATCATCTGCACGAAGTTCAGCAGGTCGGGAACGCAGCTGAACATGCCTGCGCTTCCTACGGGGAAAAGCTTTCGCAGTACCCAGGCGCTTTCGTCGTGAATTTCACCTTGGATCTCCCTGCCGCGGAAACTGCAGATTTCCGTAGGAGATATCTGGTCCTTCGGGATGGGGTTCTCGGGGCGCGTCAGCGGGTCCCATCCGGAGCGGGTCATCTTCAGCGGCCTAAAGAAACGTTCCGCCCCCTGTTCCTGCAGGGACTTTCCCGTAAGGCGACACAGGATCATGCCCAGCAGCACGCTGGCAGGGTTTCCGTAATTGAACTGGGCACCAGGCGCTGCCGCAAACTGGTACTTGTAAAGCGCGTCAAGAATTCCCTCGGGCGGAAGCTCCCTCAAGGTCTTCATGGGAACGCGGTAATCCAGGCTGTGTGTCAGCAGATGGAATACGCGGATGTCTTCGCGATAATTTGTCTGTAACTCAGGAATGAAATCTACAACTTTCGCATCCACAGAGAGTTTTCCCTCGAGAATGTAACTGAGGGCGAGGGTCGATGTGGGACAAACCTTTGTCAGCGATGCAATGTCAAAGACCGTGTTTTGCTCGGTGTTCAGGGTGACGATTTGCTGGCTGCCATCGCTAAGGATGAAGCCTGCCACGGCCTTGTTGAATACACCTTCGTTTTCGGCCTGCCTTAAAAGACGTTGAATTTCTTCTGCCATGAATTTCATGTTCTGAAAATAGAAATCTTTTTTGTAATATCTTATATTTATCCTCAAAGGTTTAGGAATAACGATAGGTACTGTGGTTATGCGTGTAGAACGAAAAATAAAAGGCGATAATGTCTGGCTTCAGTATGTTGCCTTGGTGCTTTTCTTCTTTTTCAGCATAGTCGCCGTTTCTGTCTACTTCTTTAATTCCTTCCTGAATCTCGCCAACGAGGAAATCACCCGATCCGGGATGGCTGCGGCAGAGAAGGACGCGGAAATCGTCAACAACATTTTGGACGATGGCAAAAGTAGCCTGCTGCTGGTGCAGCGTTTGACTGAAAGAATCCTTAAGGACGACATGCCCCTTTCTGAAGTGGAGGCATTGTTTGTTACAGAATCTGAACGTTACAAGACCCAGCGTGAATCTGAATACTTTGGAATTTACGGCTATGTCAATGGAACGTACATTGATGGTGACCATAAGAATCCTTCAAAGGATTTCAAGGCTCAGGATACGCCCTGGTTCAAGAGTGCCGTTCGAGCAAGAACCGACGAACCCCAGATTATTGCCTTTGGCGATGCAAGCGATGGCCAGCGTGTGGTCGCTATTTGCAAGGCGTTCAATAATAAGCAGGATGTGGTTTCACTAAGCATTCCGCTGAAGAGGATTAGAAGCTATTCAAAGTCCTTGAGCAATGCCGAAAAGAAATGGCTGCTGATGGACCTGGCCGGAAATATCATTGATCACCATGTTGATTTGGAAGTGGGCCAGAATTATTTGTCCGACGCCTATTGGGGTACGGAAAAGGAAAACCTTGCCCGTAAGGTAACCCGAGCTAGAAGCGGCATGGTCAATGTGATTTATGAGGGCAAGGAATCTTACGCTTTTGTCGCGCCTCTTGAAAACGAGTGGCTGTTGGTGTCGTTCCTGGATAAGGCTTCTGCAACAGAAAGCGTGCGCTGGCTTATGGTTCGCAACGTCATGGTGGTTGTTTCCCTGTTGCTGATCGTTGTTGTTATTTGTGGTTTGACCTTCCTTAGGCATCGTAAAATCTCGAAGATCATCAAGGCAAAGCGTGTTATCCAGAAGAAGATGAACCATGAGATGCTGGCTTCGATCAATGGCATTCTTGGAATGAACTCCGTGGTGATGAAGAGTATTCGTGATGAAAGTACGCGAGTGTTTTCGGAAAGTATCGGTTCTGCAATGCAGGATCTGCATGCCTTGATTAGCGATGCCAACGACTTTTCCTTTATTGAAAGAGGCAACTCGAAGTCTGTGTCGGAAGGCTATGAACTTTTCACGTTGATTTCCGACTGCTACAACAATGTCATGCTCAAGGCCAAGCTGAAGAACTTGCAGGTGTCGCTGGAATGCGATCCGGAACTTCCTTCAAGCTTGTGGGGCGACGTTAAGCGACTTCGCCAGACCCTCTACAATCTTTTGACGGATGCGGTCAAGAGAACTGAATCGGGTGGCATATTGATTTCCGTAGGTTTCGACAAGTCCCCGAAGGTCCTGGGCGCTTCCGACAGCAGCATCGTGCTGAAAATCGCTATCAGAGATACGGGCGAGTCCTTGAACTTTGATCAACTTGTCGATGACAACTGGGACAATGCCAGCGCAGAACTCTGCATCGCTAAAATGCTCTTGACGGCATGCGGTGGCGACCTTGTGGTGAAGAGCCGCTATGGGGAAAGTACTACCTTCATGGTGTCCTTGCCTCAGGTGGTTTTGAATGTGGAACCGATGGGTGACTTCTTTGTCCGTTACAATGTGTCTCTCATTGAAAAGGAAACCTTCGACACTTTGTTTGCCCCGTCCGCAAGAATCCTTGTGGTTGATGACGTGGACATCAACTTGAAAGTGGTGGCGGGTCTTTTGAAAACGTCCAAGATCCAGGTGGATATGGCGGTGAGCGCAACGCAGTGCCTGGAACTTGTGGCCATTCGACATTACGACCTGATTTTGCTGGACTATTCCTTGCCGGTCATGGATGGTATCAAAACCTTTGAGCGAATGAAGAAAATCGAGAATTCCCCCAACAAGGATACTCCGGTTATTATTGCGACGGCAAAAACTATCGAGTTCAGCGACTCCTATTTGAAGCTGGGCTTGACGGACTTTATCGTGAAACCGTACCAGGAACAGGACTTGATGAGGATTCTTGCCTGGTACCTTCCCAAGAACCTTATCCTGACTGGTGATGACTTGCTGGAATTCCCGCAGAGAAAGAATTCGGGAAAATCTTCTACAAAGAAATCCCAGGAGCGATTTGAAAACGAAACCGAGGAACTGGAGTTCCATTCTGTTTTGACTCCCGAAGAAAAACTGTTTGTATTCGACGATGTTCTGAACGTGAAAATGGGATTGGAATATTTCTCCCATGATGTACGTTGCTATTGCGAAGTCCTTCAGGAATTTGTTCGTGATAACAAGGCTGAAAATTTCAAGAAGTTGTATGCGGCGGAGGACTGGGAAAACTATCTGGTTCTAATCCATTCCACAAGAAATGTCGCCTATGCCATTGGCGCTGATGACTTGTCCCGAATGGCCCAGAGTATTGAGTCTGCTTGCAAGGATCTTAAGTACGACGAAGTGGCAAATCTTCACGCGGGCTTTGTGAACTTGTACGAAGAAAACGTTGAAAAGATAAAGAAGGGCTTGTCTGAATATGAAAGTTAGTGTTGGCAGAAAAGATAGTCCCTTGACTAAAGATCGTGCTGAGGAGTCTACAAATTACAGATTTTCCTCCAGTATGAGTAACGAGTTCCGCGTTCTCATAAATGAAATTCTCGGCTTGAACGCAATGCTGATCAAGGAATGCGATAAGCCGGAATTGAAGGGGTATGCGAGCAACATACAGAACACTGGTCGCAGCCTCCTTTCTCTTGTTAACGACGTGATGGACTTTTCAAAGATTGAATCTGGGGAAATGGAGTTTGCTCCCGTCACTTATGATTCGTTTTTGATGTTGAATGAAGACTACGACTTGTTCGCCGCCCGAGCCCAGGATAAGAATCTTGACTTTGTTTTCAAGGTGGATTCCAATCTTCCCATGGAACTTTATGGCGACGAGAAACGAATCCGCCAGATTATAAGCAACTTGCTGTTCTATTCCATCAAGTACACGAAAAGAGGAAACGTATCTCTTGAAGTCACTTTTGAACGAGTTGCTGACGGTCCCCGTGATTCCATTGAATTGATTATCGTCGTGAAGGATACAGGTGACGGCATTCCTGAAGTGGCCATGGAGCACCTGTTTGATATTTCTGAACGAATCGAACAGCAGCGCGATGTGGAAAGCGTTGACCTTGCCTTGAACCTGACGAAGCGTTTGGTGGATCTGCAGTGCGGTTCCCTGGAAGTGGATAGTACTTTCGGAAGGGGTACGACGTTCAAAATATCCATTCCCCAAATGGTGAAAAAGGAATCACCCATTGGAGACTTCTTTACCCGAAGAAAGAACTACGTTTCGTCCATTGAAGTGGTGAAGAATAAGTTCCGTGCTCCCAACGTGAATATTCTTGTGGCAGATGAATTGCCCATGAACTTGCGTGTGGTGAAGGGCTTCTTGAAGGATACCGGCATCACCGTGGACGAGGTTTCCAATGGAATGGAAGCCCTTGAAAAAATCAAGCGCAAGCATTACCACATTATTTTCCTGGACAAGGAAATGCCGGTCATGAACGGTGAAGAGGCTTTTGATATCATGAAGTCTCTCACGGGAAATCCGAATATGGAAACCCCTGTGGTCTTGCTCATGTCCGACGACTCTGTGCAACCGGAGTTCTACAAAAAGGCCGGTTTTGCGGACTGCATGCAGAAACCTGTTCGTGAAGAGGCTCTATTTGCAATTCTTAACAGGTTGATTCCTTCGAACCTTGTGGAATCAAAGGCTGAACTGGGTAGTGGTGCCAAGCTTTCGGTAACTCCTGAAGATGGCGTGTCGGTACAAAAGAATGAGCCTAAGGAAATTGATGCAAAGACGCTGATAGCCTTGATTCAAGACTCAAAGATTCCGTCGGACTTGCTTAAGCTTTCTGCATCGGGTTTCATTGATGTTAACGTAGGCTTGAATTTCTGCAAGAATGACGAGGAACTGTACCGTAATCTGTTGGTGGATTTCCAAAAGCTGAACAGGGGAAATTCTCTTGAAGCTGCCATGGATAATGAGGACTTCGAACTTTATCGAATCGAAATGAGGTCCCTGAAAAGTGCCGCCCTGACTATTGGCGCAATCGATGTGGCAAGCCGTGCGAAGGCAATGGAATTCGCCTGCAAGGATGGCCACTACGATTACGTGCAGATGCATCACCAGGATTTTATTCGCGAATACAATCACTTGATTAACGCGTTAACCGAAATTCTTTAAGAGGATATTGTGGAAGAGCAGATTGATGTCCTGAATCCGGATGGAACTTTTGCGGGTTATGCTCGCGGAAGAACCGAAGTTCACGCCAAGGGCCTCTGGCACCGCACCGTGCATATCTGGGCCTTCGACAAGGATGACAGAATCCTGTTCCAGTTGCGCGCCCGCGTGAAGGAGAATAATCCGGGACTTTTGGACACCAGTTGCGCCGGCCATATTTCCGCTGGTGATGATAGCCGCAATGCAGCCGTCCGTGAACTCCGTGAGGAACTTGGCGTGGTGAAAAACGCCGATGATCTGGAATATCTCTTCGAGTCCACCCATGAAAGCGTTTTGAATGGCGGCGAATATCTGGACAATGAATATTATGACGTTTATCGAATTCGTTTGTCCGATGAGGAAGCTGCTGCTTTGGTGCCGCAGCCTGGTGAAGTTGATGATTTCGTGTGGATGACCCGCCAGGAATTTTTTGCCAAGCACAAACTTGATCCTGGTAAATTCGTGGACCATCCCAAGGATTTTAACTGGCTATTGGCCTTGTAGGTAAAATATGTCCAAGGCTATTACCGGTCACCGCTATCGTCATTACAAAAAGGAAACCATGGTCTACACGGTGGTGGAGGCCAACGCCCTGGATTGCGAGGATGTGAAGCCCCTGGTGATTTACCGCAGTGAGGTAATTTTGCCCGATGGAACGGTGGCAGACCGCTTTACCGAAATAGATTTGTTATAATTGGTGCTGGTGTTTTGGGGTTGTTAAGTGGGTTTTTAATGATCAGTACTTTTAACCTGGCGTCTGTGTACGTGGCGAATGTTATCGGCGCGTTCCTGTTGATTATCTTGATGGCGACCAATGTGTGGCGCTTGCGTGAACGCAGCGAGGAAAACCGTTGCCTTATGGTCATGATGGTCCTCGCCTTTACCAATTGCCTGATCGATCCGGTATCCTACTCCCTCGATGGCCACCCGGGTGCATTGAATAGGTTCCTTGTTACTTTTGGAAACGCCTGGTTGTATATCGCTCTTATGATGGCTGCGGAATTCTGGGTGCATTTTGTAGAAGTCCATCTGAATGGCTCCATTTCCAAGCGTCATTTGTGGACGCTTAAGGCGTTTGTTATTGTGGGTGCGGCCTTGATGGTTGTGAACTTCTTTGTTCCCATCGTGTTTGAAGTGGATGCCAATAATGTGTACCATCGTAAAAGCTTGTTCTTCTACTATGTTGCGGTAGACTACCTGTTCGTGATGGATTCTTTGGTGTCCTATCTTCACAGCAAGTACCGTGGTGGTTCCCTCAAGTTCTTCCCGATATGGGTGTATATCTTGCCTGTTTTTGCAGGCGGCGTCGCACAGACTTTGTTCTACGGTGTGTCGGTTTCCTATGTTAGCCTGGCTGTAGCTGTGGCAGGCGTTCTTGCCAGCTTGCAGAACGAACGGATTTTCAGGGATTCCCTGACCGGCCTGTACAACCGTGCCTATCTTGATTACCTCCTGAAAAAATATTCCCGTCGTAAGAAGAATCTGGTTTCTGGCATCATGCTGGACCTGAATGACTTTAAACGCATCAATGATGAATTTGGCCACGCTGTGGGTGATGAAGCCTTGATCAACGCCGCTTCCATATTGAAGAAGGTGGTGGGCGAATTGGGACTTGTGATCCGCTATGCCGGTGACGAGTTCATCATTTTCGTCAATAGCCAGGACGATGCTGTTATTGAGGATGTTATGAATCGCGCAAGAGCCGCCCTGAGAAAATTCAATGAAGTTTCTGGTGCGGTTTATGTGCTGTCTGCGGCCATGGGTTCTTGCAAGCTGGATTTCTCTGAAATGCGTGTGGATGCATTCATCAACGAAATCGACCGCCGCATGTACGAAGAAAAGAGGGACTACTACGCGGAAAACATTAGCATGGACCGTCGCAAACGCTAGCCATGGTCGTGGTATAGATTTTATCTATTACCAATGATAAATTTTTCCTTGTATTAGGGGTGATTTTTGTAAAGGTAGGTTGATAAACCTGCCTTTTTTTTGCCCTAGCTATAGGAACTAGCTATATTTACGTCATAAAAACACTACAGCATGTCATTGCGAGCGACAACGTCGCGAAGCAATCGAAACTTTTTAAACCAGAGGAATCATCAAAATGGCAAATCTCGAAACATTGTGCGTTCAGGCTGGCTGGACCCCGAAAAAGGGCGAACCCCGCGTTCTCCCCATTTACCAGAGCACCACTTTCAAGTACGACACTTCCGCCCAGATGGCTGACCTGTTCGACTTGAAGGAATCCGGCTACTTCTACACTCGTCTCCAGAACCCCACCAACGACGCTGTGGCTTCCAAGATCGCCCAGCTGGAAGGTGGCGTAGGTGCCATGCTCACTTCCTCCGGTCAGGCTGCAAACTTCTACGCAGTGTTCAACATCTGCGAAGCTGGCGACCACTTCATTTCCACTTCCGCAATTTACGGCGGTACCAGCAACCTCTTCAGCGTTACCATGAAGAAGCTGGGCATCGAATGCACCTTCATTGACCAGGATGCTTCCGACGAAGAAATCGAGAAGGCTTTCCGCCCCAACACCAAGTGCGTCTTCGGTGAAACTGTTGCAAATCCGGCTGGCAAGATTCTTGACCTGAAGCGCTTTGCAGATTTGGCTCACAAGCATGGCGTTCCCATGATTGTGGACAACACTTTCCCCACTCCGATCCTCTGCCGTCCTTTTGAATTCGGCGTGGACATCGTGACCCACTCCACCACCAAGTATATGGACGGTCATGCCATGGCTGTGGGTGGCGCAGTGGTCGATAGCGGCAATTTCGACTGGGAAGCCCATCACGACAAGTTCCCGGGCCTCACCGAACCGGATCCGTCTTACCACGGCCTTCGCTACACCGAAGCCTTCGGCAAGCTCTGCTACATCACCAAGGCTACCGTGCAGCTCATGCGCGACCTGGGTTCCATCCAGTCTCCGCAGAATGCATTCCTCCTGAACGTTGGTCTTGAAACCTTGTTCCTCCGCATGCCCCGTCATTGCGAAAACGCTCTCGCTGCTGCCAAGTGGCTGAAGAAGCACCCGAAGGTTGCATGGGTTGACTACGCAGGTCTCGAGGACAACGCTTCCTACGCTTTGGCCCAGAAGCAGTTCAAGGGCGGCCTGCCCTGCGGCGTGCTCACCTTCGGTATCAAGGGTGGCCGCGACAAGTCCATCCAGTTCATGGATGCACTGAAGCTGATCTGCATCGTGACCCATGTGGCCGACGCCCGCAGCTGCGTGCTGCACCCGGCAAGCCACACTCACCGCCAGCTCTCCGACGAACAGCTCATCGAAGCAGGCGTTGCACCTGACCTGATCCGCTTCAGCGTCGGTATCGAAAATATCGAAGACATCATTGCCGACCTGGAACAGGCTCTGGCACAGGTTTAGACTCGAGGCTCCAGGCTCGAGGTTCGAGCACAAAAAGACCCGCGACGTTCGTCGCGGGCCTTCTTTTTCTCTCTCAGTATTTAAGGTATATCTTAGTTGTTGGGTTTTCCTTCACCGTACCAACCGATACTTATGATGTCGAATTTGGCTTCGGTGCCGCTTTTGTCGCTGAACTTGATGTTGATGCTTGTAACATTCTTCAATATTTCTTCCCAAGGCTGTTTAATACCCCAGCCATCTTGCCTAAAGTTCGTTGAGTCTACGTCATAACAGATTTGTTTTCCAGAGGATGATTTCTGCAAGCCCTTTTTAGGAACGTCGAAACCGAGACTATCCTTGGTATACTCGTCAGTGAAACCAAGTTGCAATTCAGCGGAAATATCGGAAGAGTAATGGATGCAGATTTTGGTCCAACCAGTGATGTCTCCGGATTGAACATTGCCTTTCTCGTCTTCGCCAACCAGGTTGAAACCTATGCCAACGAACGGGTCGTATGTCACAGTTCCCTTGTCGAAGTGGGCTGTACCGCATACGCCCATACAGTAGTCAATAATGTTGTCCATGGCGTCTTTATGGTAGTCGTTTCCCTTTGCTGCAGGCCATTCGATATAGGATTTTCCTCCATCTACGTTATCGTTGTATTCGTACCAGTAGCCGCTTGTTTTGGTTCCGTTGTCCATGCCTGTGTCAATCTTGTAGCCTTCGTCAGCATCCCATTTGTGATCGCCTAGAGTTGTAAATGCGCAACCCATCAATGTCTTGGTCTTGCAACCGATGACAGGAGGAATGTAAATGGAGGAACTGCTGACTTCGGGTTTAAAAGCAGAGGAGCTGCTGCTGCCCGGCACCTGGGAGTCGCTGCTGCCGAGTGGTCCGGATTCGCTGCTGGAAGGTTCCTGGCTGTCGGAGGAGATGTTGTTGTCGGCGATAACGCCGTCTTCGTCAATGCTGACGCCGGCTCCCTGGGTGGGGCTAGTGTCGCCGCAAGCGGAGAAAACACCTGCCATGGCTATGGCGGAAAGTGTGGTTATTGTTTTGAAGTTGATGCTTTTCATGGTGCTCTCCTCAGCGGTTGGAACCGCGGTTGTTTAAATTTTTTGTTAGCGCGAATACTTGCATATTCACGCGGAAAACTTTTTCTACTTCCTGGGGCCTTGATGCGATAGCTGCGATGCGCTTGCGGCATTGGTCCAGTTCTTCAAGGATTTCGCCGTAGGCGCTTTCGGACACGCCCAAGGTGAGACCTGTAAACTTTCGTTCGTTGATGGGATCGTTCTCGAGAGATTCCAGGGCGAACGTTCCCATTTGACGGTGCATGTTGCGGATTGCTAACGGAACCATTTCGCCTTTTCCGGAACTCAGTACCTTGTCGGTCTGGCGGTAGTTCCCGTTTTCATCTTTTTGCAACAAGCCTGCCTTGGTGAGGAACTGGAGAGTCTCAGTCACTTCGGCTGCGGTAATTTTCGGTTTGCAAGCGTGGGCGATTTCCAAAGGCTTTGCGCCGGGCATTGCAGGGGCCACTTCGCGGAGCACCGGATTTTTCCAGGAGTCGAAGTAGGCGAATTCGTCGGCGCCAAGGATTTTAACCTTGAGGGCGTTTGCAATATTTTGCATGTTGTCAAATGCCTTTTTCTTGTCGTCGTCGGTCTTTGCGTTGGCGAAGGCGACCAGGGCGCAGAAGTAGGCCGCGTCGTGTTCCGTTAAACCGGTTGCGCTGGCGACTCGTTCTGCGGCTGCTGCGCTCAGGTTCTTTTTGCCTGTGCTTACATCTTTCAGGTACACGGGAGAGGAAAATCCGGCTTGAGCTGCAAAATCGCGCCAGGTGAATGCGGACTTTTGCTTTCGCTCCTCGTAGTACTCCTGAATGAACAGGCGATAATCTTTGTACTCTGTCACTTGCTTCATGGAAATGAATATAAACACAAAAAACAAAAAAGTCAATAGCTAGAGTACAAAAATTTAAAAATATTTGAAAAATTGTGGTGATTTTGCGTTTTTTTATTAAAAATCAAACATTTTAGAGTACAAAAGCGGCTGTGGACGCTAATGTTTTTTGTACTCAGCCATGATCATTCCGGTAACGATTGCTGCAGCCCCTGCGATGGCGACGGCAGAAATGTGCTCGCCGATGGTGAGTGCCGCCGTAATGATGGTAATGAGCGGCAGTGCGTAGATGTAATTGGAAGCAAGTACTGTTCCCAGCCTTTCCATTACCTTATTCCAGATCAGGTAACCGAAGAGATTGCTAAAAATGCAGAGACACAGGAAATTGCCGATGACTACGGGCTCCTTGAATGCATTCCAGGGAATGGGGTGGGCGACGAAATGTCCTTCGGCTTCGAGCCCGAAGTAGTCCAGCGCAAAAATAGGAAGGGATGTCAGGAATCCGTAGAAGAAGATTTTTCGAATGGCGAAAAGTGTAGAATACTTGCTGCGGACTTTTTCGGTACTGTAGGCGTAGACCGTCCAGGCTATGGCGGCGCAGAATGCCAGCATGTCGCCGACGGGAGAAAGCTTCAGGATGAATTTTCCGTTAAGCACCACCAGGATCATTCCCATAAAGGTGATGAGGGATCCTGCAATCTGCCGTGGTAAAAGCTTCTCGCGCTTGAAGATGAAAATGCCCACCAGCATGATCAACAGCGGGTTGGTACAGACGATGAGAGAAACGTTGCTGCTCTGGGATATGGTCAGTGCCGTATTTTCCGCCCAGAAATAAATGGTGCAGCCGGTGACGCCGCCCAATAAAAAGAACAGTTCGTCCTTCAGGGAGTTGGAGCGGAATCGGATGTGGCGAAGCCCTGCCAGAAAAAGCATGAGGTAGGTGGCTGCAAACCGGATGGTGAAAATCTGCACCGCGGAAAAACCGTGGTTAATCAGCACCTTGGTGCTTACAAAGCTGGTGCCCCAGAATACGATGGTGCAGATGGCTAGGATGTGCCAAATGGCCATGGATCCGGAGGAATTTTTTAAACCGATTTTCACGGACACAAATTTATGAAATAAAACCACCTTTTTTCTAACTTTCGGTAACACTTTTACTTCCCTGTGGTGTTTTACAGGTATGAATAGGCAAGATATTGCAGACAGAGCAGCTTTTTCCAAGGCTTACGAGACCTTCGCACCCATGGTGATGCGTCGTTGCCTCGCACTCCTGAAGGATGAGGCTGAGGCCAGCGATATGATGCAGAATGTTTTCCTGAGAACTTATTCCAACCGCAATACTCTGGACTTGTCCAGTCCTTCCAGCCTTCTGTGGAATACGGCTACCAGGCTATGCCTGAACCGCATTCGCGATAAGAAACGCCGCGGACTGAATGTGGACTGCAGCGAAATGCTTTTGCAGATTGCTGCCGCCGATGACGAGCTGGAGGCTTATGAATCTGCCGGTGTCCTCAGGAAAATTTTTGCCAGGGAGCCTGAATCTACCCGCACCATGGCTGTGTTGCATTATGTCGACAACATGACTTTAGAAGAGACCGCCGAAGCCGTTGGGCTTTCCGTTAGCGGCGTCCGTAAACGTCTCCGCACTTTGCAGGAGAAGGTCAAGAACTTGGAGGTAAAGTAATGAATTCCAGAAAGAATGGTCCTGTATCGGACTTCGAGATGGAGCGGTACCTGATTGGTGCTTTGCCCGAAAATAAAATGAAGGAACTTCGTGATCGCGAAGCTTCTGACGAAATTTTCGCTGCCCGCGTCGCTGCGCTCCGTGAACAGAATGAATCCATTTTGGCGGATCATCCTTTTGATGATCTGGCTGAGAGGTTGGGTCTTGTGGATGTGGTGGAAAATCGCCGCCCCTCCAACCTTTTTTTCTTGAAGGTGGCTGCAGCCTTGGTGATTGCCTTGGGAATTTTTTCCGCGGTAGCCTTCAGTGGCCGCAGCGAATTGGTGCAGATGGATGCAAGCCAGCAGGCTGCTGGCGCAGATGTGGCCATGGTTAGCGACGCTGATTATGGAACTCGCATTAAGGGCTTGCAATCCCGCATGGAAGTCTGGAAGAAGTCCGACGAGGGCGTGGTGCAGCTTGAAGAAATGGGCACAGCCAGCGAAGGTGACGAACTACAGCTTCGTTATGCGGTTCCTGAAAAGTGCTTTGGTATGCTGATCAGTATGGATGGTAACGGTGTGGTCACGGTTCATGTGGGCCAGGGCGCACAGGCAATTGCCTTGGAACCGGGCAAGATGAATACTTTGCCTTTCGCCTACCGTTTGGATAATGCTCCTCACTTCGAAAAGTTCTTCCTGCTTACTTCTAAGGAAGAATTCAGTGTGGATGAAAAGGAATTTGATAAGTCTTTGAAACAGCCGAACATTCAGGTAATTTCTTTTACCGTTCGTAAGCAGGCCAAGAATTAGGGGAGGAGAAAATGAATAAGACTTTGAGTAAGGTTTTTGATCACGTCATGGAATCTAGCCCGTGGACTAGCATGGTTTGCCTTTCTATTCTGGCTTTTGTCATGCTCTTTGCCATGGTGACCAACGCTCATGCTGCTACAGGTTCTGCGGGTAATGCGGTGCCTGATGTGGAAAAATCCATTGACCGTTATGTCATTGCCATTAGCGCTAACAATGGTGGTAAGGGTCGCCCCATGCTTCGTTATGCTGAAAGCGATGCCAAGGCTTTCGCCGCAGTGCTTAAGGAAATGGGTGGGGTTCCCCGCAATAACATTTTCCTGGTGCAGGAACCTAGCGTTAGCTACCTGGAAAATCATTTTGACAATCTCGATAAGATCATTAATCTGAAGAAGGGCCAGAGCGGTCGCGATGAAGTGCTGGTTTACTACAGCGGTCACGCCGATGAAAAGGGCCTGCGCCTGGGTAACGAGGTGTACCCCTGGACTGCACTGCGTAAGCGTGTAGACGAATTGGGCGCCGACGTGAAAATTGCTGTGATCGATGCCTGCGGTTCCGGCGCTATTACTCGCGCCAAGGGCGGCGTTGCAGTCCCTGCCTTCATGGTGGACCAGAGCAGCGATATGCGTGGCTATGCTTTTATCACCAGCAGCACTCAAGACGAATCCAGCCAGGAAAGCGATAAGCTTCGCGGAAGCTTCTTCACACATTCTCTGGTCAGCGGCCTCCGAGGCGCTGGCGATGCCAGTGGTGACGGAAAAGTGACTCTGTCCGAAGCCTACCAGTTTGCCTTTAACGAGACTTTGCAAAAGACAGAAGCTACCATGGGCGGCGCCCAGCATCCTAGCCGCGATATGAATCTGGCTGGCACTGGCGACGTGGTGATGACCGATTTGCGCAGCACCAGCGCAGGCCTGGATCTTGACGAAAACGTTGACGGTCGCCTGTTCATCCGCGACGCTCACGGCGAACTGCTTGCGGAATTGAATAAGAAGTCTGGCCATGCCATGAGTTTGGGCCTTCCTGCCGGCAAGTACACTATTCGCCTGGAACGCCCGGCAGAATTCAAGGAAGCTTCTATAGTGCTGGCCGAAGGCAAACGCGAAAAGTTGGGTGGCTATCAGTTTAAGGTTGCCTCTGCTGAAAAGACTGTTTCTCGTGGCTCCGCTCCTGCTGATAGCAATGCACTCTTCGAAGAAGGTTCCTCCATGGATTCCCTGGATCGCTATGGAAGAACTAAGGTGACTTTCAACGCCGTGGATCATGAAAAGAACCCGCGTAAGGGTGTACAGATTGGATTTTTCGTGACTGATGCTCGTGAAAATATGATTGGCACCCAGGTGAGCCTTATTGCCAATATCGCTCGAAAGGAATTCGCTGGAACCCAGATTTCTACGGGCATTAACGTAGCCAAGGATATTTCTGGTATTCAGGTGTCTGCTGGTGCAAACGTTGCCAGGGGAATGAGCGGTGGTCAGATTTCTACGGGTGTCAACGTAGCTAAGGATGCTACATTCCAGTTGGCCGAAATGAATTTTGCTGCAAAGTCCAATGTACAGCTTGGTGTAGGAAATATTTCTGATTACACGGATGTGGCTGTGGGTGTGATTAATGCGAACGCTCACTTGAATACGGCTCAGATTGGCGTATTCAATATCGGTGGCAAGGTTAAGGGTCGCCAGATTGGCGTGTTCAATGTCTGTGGCCACTGTGAAAAGACTCCTATCGGTTTGTTCAACTTTGTGGGCAACGGTGTATGGTCTACCACCATGGGTGTCGATGAAATGGGTAACACATCTATAGACCTGAAGTTGGGTACCGCAGCCTTCTATACCAGTTTTGAATTTGGTCGTCTTTTGGATCGGAAAAAGAAATTTGAATATGAAGACCGTTTCCTGTCTGGTTTAGGTTTGGGTACTCAGTTTGGACGCTACGGAACTCACCTCAGTTTGGATTACACATTCCTGAATACTTTTGAAATTGAGGATAAACATTTCAAGAGAAATTCCTTGGATTATGTGAAGGGTGAAACTTCATTCCATCATCGCTTGCGTCTTCACGGAACTTATGAATTCGTCAAGGGATTCGGTATGACCAGTGGTTTTTCCATGAATGTGGTGACCGAAGGTTACACTAGCGAAATCCAGTTGGAACCTCGTGGTGAATGGCATGGAAACTTCGAAGTGAAGGATCGAAAAGTGAGAGCTTGGCCCGGGGTATTTGCTGGTTTCACTTTTGGACGTTTCTAAAAAATTGTAAATAAAGTTTTCATTATAAACTAAGGAAGTCTGCCGACGCTAGTTTGGCAGATTTTTTGAATTTTAGGTGACATTTTCTAGTTGCCAAGGTGTTATACTGTTGTATTGAATGGGTGTTATTTTCTACATTTGGAGCATAGGAATAGAGAGAATTTGAAAAGACTACTGACAAGCCTCTTTATGCTGCTTTTGCTCCCGGTTTGGACGGCTGCGCAAAATGCAACAAGTGACTCGCTGGCTCAAGCGGGCCCGAAGGGTATTCTCTTTAATGGTGTGGTTCAGGACACCGCTTTCGCCGCAGGCGAAAAACTTTACGTTGAAATTCTTGAATCGGGCGAAGCGGTGGAAACAACCGTAGGTGCCTCCTTCTCCGTAGTTCTTCCTGAAGATACTTTGTGGAATGTTTGCGTCACCAACTCCGATACCAGCGGTGCAGAAAAGGAAAAATGCTACGAACTGGTGTACCTGGGGAAGGATTCTGTCTTTAGTCATGTGCTTGGCGATGCGGGGTTGACCGATTCTAGCGCAGTGGATTCCTCGGAAGGGTCGGCTTCGATTGCCACGGCTGCGCCTCGCAATGACAATGCCGGTGATGGCGCGGACAATGGTGAACAGTCTGCTGATGCTGCGAAAAAATCTGAGGATGTTGACGTTGACGCTCTCCTCGCTGCTGGCAATAACGGCAAGGTTACCGAAATGAAAAAGGTGGTGGTGCAGTTGCGTCGTCGCCCCAAGCGCACTGCCGGTGAATCTGTTGTCAGCACCAAGAGTATCAAGCGTATGCCTAGCCTGGGTGAAGCCGATGTGATCCGCAGTATCCAGCAGCTCCCCGGTGTGGTGGCCAGTTCCGATTTCAGTACCAAGATTTACGTACGTGGCGGTGCCGCCGACCAGAACTTGTTCCTGTACGATAATGCTGTAGTCTATTCTCCCACCCATTTCTTCGGATTGTTCAGTACCTTCCTGGTGGAAACCATTGACGAAGTTCAGTTCTACAAGAGCGGGTTTCCGGCCCAGTACGGCAACCGCCTCAGTTCTGTGCTCAAGATGGATGGCCGCGCCGGTGGTCAGGATTCTGTAGAGGAATGGTTCAGCAAGTCCAGTATCAAGATCAGTACCTTCGCTGCCCAGCTCCATACCGAAGGCCACAAGGGCAATGCCCGCTGGGTTGTGGCTGGCCGTACCACTTACATCGGCTACATGTTGGACTTGTTCCGAGTTCTGGGTATTTTGGACTTGGCCATTGATTATGAATTTACGGACCTGCAGGGTGAATTTATCTACGACTTCTCCAAGGATACCCGTGTAAAAGTGGGTTTCTATGTAGGTCAGGATGAACTTTCCTTTGACCCCTTGTATGTGGACTGGGGTAACGTAGCCTTGCCGATTAATTTCTCCCATCGTTTCAATGCGGATTGGGACTATAACGCCACTCTTTTCTTTAGCCGTTTCTATCAAACCATGAAGCTGACGGATATGATCAATCTTGGTCAGGATATTTATACCTGGGCGGCAAAGCAGTGGTTGAATTTCCGTGGCGTCACGAACCACACCATTACGGCTGGCTACGAACTGGAATACGACTGGGACAAGTTCTACGAATACATTTCCACCATGAAGGTGGCGGACACCCAGCAACCCTTCCACCATGTACTTTATGGCCAAGATGCCTGGCGCATCAATGACAATCTTCTGTTGACTTACGGCCTCCGCCTGAACTACCAGACCCTTTCCAAGGATTTCGGTGTCGAACCTCGTTTCTCGTTGGTTTGGAACCTGGATGATCGAAAGACTTTGGAATTGTATGGCGGTCATTACCTGCAGTACATGAACTCCATTATGTTCAGTGATGGTGAATCCCTTAATGAATTCTACTATCCCTCCGTAACAACGTCCAAGGGTAAGCACTTGAAACCTGCCAGCTCCAACCTCTTTGCGGTGGAATATAAGCAGGCACAAATCAAGGATCAGTTCGACTTTATTGCTGGTGCCTATTTCAAGACTCAGAACAACTTGAATACCTACGTCATGAGCCAGGATTCTACGGAAGAAACTTCCGCTGCGGATTTCCTGCTGGCAGATTACTTTGGTACGGCGGAAGGTTACTCCTTGGGTTATGAACTTTCCTTCCGTCGCGAAAAGGGCTCCATCTTTGGAGGCATCAACTGGAGCCAAAGTCTTAGCGTATTGAAGAGCAATGACGGCAGCAAGGCTTATTTCCCCAACTGGCATCAGCCCTATGCCATCAAGGCTGATTTGGGCATTAACTGGAAGGGCGAAGATGGAATTTGGTCCAACAAGAAAAACGGATTCTACTTACGTTCCTCTGTGGTGCTGAAGTATTCCGCCGGTATGCCAATCAGTGAATACCTGGGTTATTTCTACGAACAGGATTTTGTGGACAAGCGTTATTCTGAAAAGGTCCAGGTGGTACCCGGTTCCCGTAATGCCGGCCGACAGACAGACTATTTCCGTATTGACGTGAAGGCTATTGACATGGGCCGTGAAAACAAGTGGAACCTGAGTTGGTCCATTATCAACTTGACGGACCATGAGAACATGTTCTATTCCTACTACGATACTAGCAAGAACCCGCCTGAGTATAAGACTATGAGTCAGTTCCCCTTTTTGCCTGTGATGGTGAACTATGAGTACTGCTTCTAAAAAGATTGTGCGCTTGCTGTCGCTGTTGGCTTTGATGCTTGCGTCCTGTGATTTCCAGGGACCGTGGAGCTACTATCCGGAAGAAACTGCTGTTTACCAGGGCATTTATACTTACGGCTATATCGTGGCGGACGAATCTCCCTATGTGTGCTTCTCCAAGGTGTATAAGTTAGACGAAAGTTCTGCGGAAAACTTCGCCTTCTATGATAGCGCCAACGTGACCATTTCTGGAAAGTTCAGCGATGGAAAAACGGAAGTGGATATGGGACCCGTGGATCGGTATAGTAAACCCAACTGTTTCCACACCTATGTTTCAAGCACCGGAATTCCTGGTGAAAGCTACACGCTGAAAGCATTCTTCAAGTGGGATAGTGCCGGTCATACGGTGGAAAGCGAGTTCAAGGCCGTTGCAAAAATTCCCACTAAGTTGAAAGCCAAGGGTATTGTTCCGCCCAGCATGGGTAAGCCTACCTTTGTTCCCAATGATTACAAAAGACAATCCTTCAAGCATCTGGATTTCCCTTTTGATGTATTGAGTTACAAGATACCTCTGGATTTTGACGAAAGTGTTCGTGGTGTCCTGACAACCATGGGTTACGACAACAAGGAAGGCGGCGAATCCATGAACAATACCATCAACGGAATGATGGGAAGCCTTGTGGAACCCGACTCCCTGGGATATACTGGTATTTCGTTGATTTCCCCTAACTACAATGAGACCAGCCTTGGCTATACCACCCGTATGTCTGTTGGTGGCTTGAATACTTTGGACACCTTCGAATTTACCGGGATGACCACTCCTATTGGCGAAATGGTGATTCGGTTCTATGCTACGGACCAGGCCTATTCCGATTACAGGAATACGGTTCTCCAGGCTCTTGACGATCCCCGTATAAAACCCAAGTCCAATGTTGAAAACGGCATGGGCGTGTTTAGCGGAATGTTTAAGGATTCCTTGCTGATGGAGGTGACTGCGGAGGACTATGTTCCCTTTGACCATATACAGAAGGTCAACTGTGCCAATACCTCCTACGACCCGGACAGTGTAAGTTCCAAGGCCTGCCGCCTTTTAGGTGAAAGCGTATGCATCGATACCGTTCAATGCTTTGAAGGGTGCGGCTACAAGTATGAGGTGAATCAGGAAATGGGCATGTGCTATCCCATGGCCGTAAAACTTGCCATGTCCCTGGATACCAACAAGTGGTCCCTTTTCTTGCCAGATACCTTGGCACAGGAAAAGAAGGACGAGGCTTACGCCGATGGGCTGAAACGCTATTGTGTCGCCAACAATTTCAAGAACAATTCCCTTGCCAAGTGCGATGATATTTATAACGATTGTCAGGTTGCCCCGGAAAAGAACTACTGCAAGAAATATTTGTGGCAATGGTGTTCTGATCGCGATTGGGATATGTTGGAATATCCTCAGTGCGGAACTGGCCTGGTGAGCCGCTATATCATTGAAAAGATGAAATCAAGTATTTTAGATCGCGTTGTGGGTAATTGGTGTGATGAACATCCTGATGACAAACAATGCGCAAGACTTTAAGGATGGAACAAGAATATGATTAAGAAGAAAACCATATTTTTTACTTTGATGGTTCTGTTGTTGTCGGCCTTCGCCTTTGCCGATGTAGAATCCGATATCAAGGATTTGAAGTTGGAAAAGGAAAAGCTGAATTCCGACATCCAGAAACTTTCCAAGCAGATTTCTGCAACGGATTCCATGTTGAGGGCGGATGATAACCGCTATAAGACTTTGGTGAACCGCTACAAGGCTGACAAAAGTCGCCGTACCGCAGAAATCGATTCCTTGAATGAAAAGATTCGTAATGTGGCCGCCCAGCTGCAGGACGAACGCAACAAACAAGCTCGCGCCAAGAACCGTAGCGATAATGTGAAGGCCAAACGTAAGGCCTTGAGCACCATGCTGGCTCTTATCAGCAAGCAGTTTGAAAAACAGATTGAACAGACTTTGCCCTGGGATCGCGAAACCCGCCTGGATCGTGCAAAGTCCTTGACCCGAGATATTGAAAGCGGCAATGCTTCCGAAGAAGAAGCTTTCTCCCGCTTGAAATCCTTGATTGCCGAAGAAACCCGTTTTGGTGACGAAGTGGCCATCATCAATTCCCCGCTGACTCGTAAGAATGGCGAATTGATTAATGCACAGATTTTGCGCATTGGAAATCAGTGGATGGTTTATAGCGATGAAAACGGAACTGTTTACGGAGCCCTTGTCCGCAAGCTGGAAGGTGGTTCCGCAGATGGCAAGACCGAAGCCAAGATCGTTTATGAATGGAATGAAGACTTGACTTTGGCAGAACGTGAAGCAGTCCGTTTTGCTTTGGATGTGAAGCAGGCTAAGAAACCTCCTCAGATGGTAACCTTGCCTGTAAGCCTTTCTGTGACGGGAGGGAATGAATAATGAAGAAGTTTATTGAAAAGTCATTGCGAGGCTCGCAGAGCCGTGGCAATCGAAGCGTCGTTGCCTTTATGTTCCTTGTCATCACGCTTGTGGCTCCTAGTGCGTTTGCATGGCCCTGGTCTGATAACAAGAAAGACGAGGCGGAAAAGCAGGCTCAGATTAGGGACTCCCTGAAGCGCGAAGAATTCAAGAACTTGCAGCGTGAAGTGGACGCTCTTACCCGTATGCGTTTGCAGAAGGCTGATTCCCTTGAAAAGCTGGAAGCAGAACATTGGCGCAAGCGTTATAACGAAACCAAGCTGACCGAAGAGCATCAGGTGGAAACTCGTGAACTTGATGGTCGCTATTCCAAGCTTTCTACAGACCTCGGCCGCGTCAACGAAGAAGTGATGGCCAGTAAGGACGTGACTACCGACGCTGAAGAAAAGGCAAAGTCCGATGAATCCGGCTACGATGCCTTGCATACCCAGGTGAAGCTTTCCTTGGAAAAAATCTTGGGTGAAATTACCGGTGACTATCCTGTGGGAATGAATAACCGTCTTCTTTCCTTGAAGAAGGCTCAGGATGAATCCGACAAGAAGAACCCCAACACGGTTGCCGTGGCACGCACTTATCTTGAAGACTTGCTGCTGCGTCATCAGCTGACTTATACCCAGTCTGCGGGCAAGGAGATTTCCCAGGTGGGAACTCGCCCTGATGTGAACGTGAACCGTTTGCGTTTGGGTACTGTTTTCCTTGGTGAAGTTGCTACTGACAATGGGGAAGTTCAGGCCTTGATTCGTTCCGGCGCACTGCAGGGTAAGATCTTCGAATGGACCACCACATTGCCCCAGGATATGTCCGCTTCTATCAGCAAGGCTGTGAGCGAAGCTCCTACCGCATCCTCTGTAACGATTCCTCTGGATGTCTTGCAGAACAAGGCCGTAAAGAATTCCATTTCCGATGTAGAGGAACTCACCTGGCAGCAGGAACTGCAGGCCTTCTTCAAGAAGGGCGGTATTGTGATGTATCCGTTGATGCTGTGCGCATTGTTCGCATTGCTCCTCTGCCTGGAACGTTTCCTTGTGTTGATGTTCCGCGGACGCGTCGGCCGTCGTTTCGTCAAGAAGATTGACAAGTTTGTCGCTGAGGGTAAATTTGAGGAAGCCGCAAACCTTTGTCTCAAACGCGACACAGGCCTTTCCATGGTCCTCTTTGCCGTTCTGAACAAGGCCAAGGACGGTCGTGACTCTGCTGAAAAGTCCCTGCAGGAAGCATTGCTCCGAGAACAGCCGAAACTGGAACGTCGCATGGGCTTGCTTGCCGCCATGGGCTCCATTGCTCCGCTTCTTGGCTTGCTTGGTACGGTGACTGGTATTATCACCTTGTTCACGGTGATTACCGAAGTGGGCACCAATGACGCTCGCGTTCTTGCTGGCGGTATTTCCGAAGCCCTGGTCACTACGGAAACTGGTTTGATTATTGCAATCCCGGTGATGATCCTTCATGGCCTCTTGAGCGAAAAGATTGAAAAGGTCACCAGCGAACTTTATGTTCAGAGTACCGCACTTTTGAACAAGATTTTCCCAAAGAGCTAAACCACAAATCGCGACGAAATAAACCGATAAAATATGATGGACAATAACCTGTACGTATTCATAGAAGCGATGCAGAACACCTACGAGGCCGGCGGTGTGGTGATGCTGCCTATCCTTTTGTGCGGTGTTATCGGTTTCTATTTCCTGTACAGCGCTTGGTTCCGCATCGGTAGGGACTATTTCCGCAAGGATTCCGGCAAGGTAGTGGAACGCCTCCGTAAGGATTTGGAAAATAGTACCAGCGGTCGCGCGAGAACAGCTCGCGGACGCCTCAAGAAACGCGGCGGTATTCTCGCTCGCGAATTGCACTTGGCTTTGAAAGTTGCTATTGAAACTCCTGCCGAATATGAAGACTATATGCAGGTGCGCATGATCAAGACTTTGCGCTACATGCAGCAGGGAAACCACATTGTATCTATGATGGCTGCTGCGGCGCCGCTCTTGGGTCTTTTGGGAACGGTGACAGGCATGGTCTCCACCTTTGATGTGATTACCTTGTACGGAAACCAGAATCCGGTCTTGATGGCAGACGGTATTTCTGAAGCCTTGATTTCTACCCAGAGTGGACTTTTGGTGGCTTTCCCGTTGACTCTTTTGAAACAGCGCCTTGATGAACGTATTGATATTTTGTCTCAGCAATTGCAGCTGGGCGCAACGGTTATAGAAAACTATATCTCCAATCGCCCGCCGATGAACTAGAGGAAAAAATGAATTTTAACTTACCGCAACGCAAGCAGAAAGATATGGGCATCGATATGGGCCCGCTGATGGACATCGTGTTCATCTTGCTTATCTTCTTTGTGGTGACCTCCAGCTTTACCCGTGAAACTGGTGTGGACGTGACCAAGCCGGAAGCCCAGAGTGCAAGCCAGCTGGAAAAGGAAAATATTCTAATTGCCATTACCCGCGAAGGCACGATTCATATTAACGAACGTCAGGTGGACTTGGCTAGCCTTCAGGATATTCTCAAGCAGACTTTGGCAAAGACTCCGGATCGTGAAGCCGTCGTGATTGCGGATAAGGGCGCGGAAACGGGCGTACTTGTTCAGGTAATTGATGCCTGCAATATGTCCGGTGTAAAGAAAGTTTCTATCGCAGCGCAGGCGGATTAATGTCTATTGTAAAGGCCGTCATCAAGGGAATTTTGAAAATCGTCAAGCGGTTCACGGTGCTTACCGTGGCGGTTTGCAGCAGCCTTCTGCTGGTGTTTTCCGTGACGATGGCCAACTTGTTCTTGAATGGAAAAATGTTCCATGAGAAAAAGTTTGTCAAGACTGAAGTGGCCGTGAAGAAAGTTGATGAAGTGGAAAAGAAGGTTGAAAAGAAGAAGCCTTCCCGCAAGCCCAATCGCCAGAAATCCAATTCCCGATCACCGAAGGCTGGCCCTCGCATGGCAATGAATTTGGGTGCTGTCGGTGGTACTGGTGGTGCAGCCATCAACGAAGAACTTGTGGCTGAATTCCGCGGTGGTAATTTCAGCACTGAAAATGGCGAAGTGGATAAAAAGCCGAGTGGTCGTAGCATGCCAAACTTCCAGGTGCCTGCCCAGATCCGCGATCGTGAAATTGACGCAATGCTTCGTCTGAGTTTCTGTGTGGATGCCAGTGGCCGCGCCTATGACATTCGTATTATTGAGGAAACTCCTGCAGGAACAGGCCTTGCCCAGGCGGGTAAGGAAGCTCTTGCGAGAATGACTTTTGAACCTGCAGAAAAAGACGGCAAGGCGGTGCCGTTCTGCGGTATGGAACAACCGTTCGAGGTGAAGTTCCATGACTAGATTTTGTGATGTCATTGCGAGGAGTGTAACGACGAAGCAATCAAAGCAATTCTTTGTTGCACTTGTTTTGACGCTGTTCTCCATTGCACCGGCATTTGCCGCTCAGCAGGCTGCAGATATTGTTGACCGTGCCAATAAACTTTACCGCGATGGCCGTTTTAAACAGGCTGTAATCCTTTACCGCAAGGCTCTTGAACGTGGAGCCGATCCTGTTGCTGTAAGTTTCAATATCGCTAACAGCTACTATCAAATGGAACAGTATGCCGAGGCTGCCGCCAGTTACCGCAAGGCTGTGGATTTCTCCAGCGGAAAGTTCTCGCCTGCACTGTTCAATATGGCAAGCGTCTATTATCGCCTAAAGCAGTATCCGGAATGTGTAGCCGCATACCATCGCGCTCTTAAGCTGGAACCGGACAATGTTTCCGCATGGCTCTTCCTGGGCGAAGCCTACACCCGTACGGGCGACAAGGTGGGGGCCCTTCGTGCCATTGAAAAGGCTTACCAGCTGGACAAATCCGACATCAGTGTGGTGTATCAGCTTTCCGAAGCTAACATCGCCATGGACGACTTTGATCGCGCCGTAGCGGTGATTCGCGAGGGCTACGCCAACCATCCCGAAGAGACCGATTTCCTTGTCTACCTGGGAGACGTTTACAGACTGCATAAGGATTACGATCAGAGCGCGGGCGCGTACCGAGAGGCGCTTAGCATTCGTTCTGATGACGTGGCCACCATGTATAAACTTGCAGACGTTCTTGTAGAAGATGGCAAGAATTTTGTTGCCATGGACTTGTTGACTAATATTCTTTCCATCAAGCCTGATTTTGCAGATGCAGCCATCTTCCTGGGCAATCTTGCCTATGATGCTCATTTCTGGGAACGCTCCGAATCCGCCTATGAAATGGCCGCCAAGTCCGGTAGCCAGGAGGCGGTTTATGGCTTCAAGAACCTGGCCTTCGAAGCCCGTTCCCAGAAGCGTAATGAAGAAGCTCTCCGCATATTAGAAAAGGCCCAAGGTTTCTATCCCTCGGACCAGACTATTGAAGCAGAAATTTTGGAACTCCGCGACTAAAGAATAAAAATCGGTGTGGCTTATTTCTGGTAGGCCACAACCTGGTTTCTGCCGTTGTTCTTGGCGGTGTAAAGAGCCTTATCGGCGCTATCAATCACAAGCTTGTAATCCTTGCCGTCGTACTTTGCAACGCCTGCAGAAATGGTAATGGGGCAAATGCCTTGGTCAAAGTGTTGTACCTTCCTGCGGATGGATTCCACGGTGGCCACTGCTGCGCCCAGCTCTGTATTGGGCATGAGGAGGATAAATTCTTCACCGCCCCAGCGGATAAATACGTCGGTATCTGTCTTTGATTCCAGGACGATGTTTGCAAAGTCCTTGAGGACGATATCGCCCTTGGCATGGCCGTACTGGTCGTTCACCTGTTTAAACAAGTCGATGTCAAACATGGCGACACAAAGAGGCTGACGATACTTTTCCTTGAATTCCGTGGAATCGGGCTTGAGAAGATCCTTGGTGATGTTTCTGCTGTGAGCGCCGGTGAGTGCGTCAAACATGGAAATGTACTGGAGCTTTTTCGTAGTTTGATAGTGCTTGACGTAGAGATTCTGCATTACGAAGTGGGCAAGGCAGATGGCTGCCCAGCAGGGAATGTTCAGGGACAGCAGCAAGTCGATGTTGGGATAATGTATAAACGGGTGCGTCAGCAGAATGGTGACGATATGCAGGGTTTGCATAGGTACGGCCATTGTCCAGGGGAATGCGAAGTTCACAGCAAAGAACGCCAATTGCAAAACAATGCTTCCTTCCGAAAAATGGGTCTTGTCCGGGAGGTAGTAAACGGACCACATGGTACACCAAATACAACAGTGAATCACGAAGTAGGTGGCATACCCCATGATTTTATAATTCTTTGTCTTCCTGCTGAGAAGAATAAAGGCTGTCATGGGAATAAGGGGCGTAAGTCTTGCAGGGAGGGTTTCCCAGGCGAAGCGTCCACCGAACAACTGGCAATCGGAAACGAAATAGGAAAGTGTTCCTACGGCTGCAAAAATGACAGCCCAAAAAGAAAAGCGTCTATAGAATTCGAACTTGGACTGGTAAAAGTCTTGTGCATCAATATCTTTTGGCAATATTCTCATTGATGTAGAAAATAACATTACAATTGCGTTTTGGGCTGCAAAAAGTTTCACAAGGGCGAAAAGTTTGCGTTTTCGCACGTTTTTACAAGAAAAACACCCGAAATTCGGGTGTTTTCTGCAATTTTCCGCAATTTAGCCGGATTTAGATTTGCTTGTTGACCAGTTCCACGATTTTTTCGATGGCCGCTTCCGGAGCAAGTTCGGTATCTCCGCCTGCTGCGCGTACGTGGCCGCCACCGCCAAATTCCTTGACCACGGCGTTGACATCGACATAGTAGTTGGATCGCATGCTGATCTTGTACTTTCCATTGACGGGGTACAGGAATACGGTGACTTCGGTACCGCTGACTTCGCGAAGGGTGTCTACGACGGTTCCCATTTCCACAGGGAGAACGCCGTAACGTTCCATGTCTTCGGTGGTGACATAGGAATAGACCAGTTTGCCGTCCAGGGCAAGCTTGCTCTTTTCAAGGGCAAAACCCGTCATGAGGGTTTGCTTGTAGGTGCGGGTGTAGTAGGTTTCGTTGACGATTTTTGCAAAATCGCAACCCTTGTCGATAAAGTCGCCTACGGCGTTCATGGTGCGCTTGCTGGTGCAGCTGAACTTGAATGCGCCAGTGTCGTGGACTATGCCCAGGTACAAACTGTTGGCGGTGTTCTTGCTGACCTTTTCCTTGTCAAGCTGGTAGAACAAAACTTCGCTGGCAGAACTTGCTTCGGGCTCCACAATGTTCACGTTGCAAAGGTTCTGCGGGTTGCTAATGTGATGGTCAACGTTGCAGGTGAACTTTGCCTTCTTGAAACATTCCACACCGTTTGCGCCAACACGTTCAAAGGAGGGTGTGTCCATCAAAAATGCCAGGTCTACTTCGCGGCCGTCATATTCGTGAATTACCTTGTCTGCACCGTTGATGAGCTTGTAACTATCAGGGAATTTTTCGATGAATACGGTGACGTCAATTTCCGTGTAGTTGTCCTTGATGTAGTTGTAGATTCCCAGGGTGGAACCTGCGCAGTCGCCATCGGGGCGAACGTGTCCGAAAATGGCGACAGTCTTTGCCTTGCCAAGCATTTCATCTATAGTCATAATAACCTTCTTATTTTCGCCCTAAAGATAAAAAAATGCGGACCATTATAATCCGGGATTTTTTTTTTTGTATTTTCTTGGAAACAATAGTGAGTGATTTATGGTAACTGCGATTATTTTCTCGATTATTTTTGCGTTGGGTAATGCCGGTGTTCTTTTCTTGAGTCAGAAATGTTTTGGCCGTTTGCCTCAGGGTGAACGCTTAGAGCGAATCAAGCAATCTCCCAATTACGATGGCAAGCAGTTTAAAAGTCTGGATTCCACTGTCAATATTGTTTATGAAAAAAGCAAACTTCAAGTGTGGAAGGAATTCTTGTTTGGTGATGGCACCAATGTTCAGTTGGCTCCCGATGACTCGTTGCAGGTTATTCGCACAGACTTGAAGTCTCTTCCCAAGGACAAGGATTGGCTTGTGTGGTTTGGCCATTCCAGCTACTTGATGAATTTATCTGGAAAGACGTTTCTGGTGGACCCGATTCTTTATGCGGGCTCCCCGGTAAGTTTTGTGAACAAGATGTTCAAGGGTACCGATGTCTACAAGCCCAAGGATTTCCCGGATATTGATTACTTGGTGATCAGTCATGACCATTGGGATCATTTGGATTACGAAGCCGTGGTGGAATTGGAAGCTCGTGTGGGCAAGGTGATTCTTGGCCTGGGTGTGGGCGAACATTTTGAATACTGGGGCTATCCTAAGGAAAAACTGATTGAATTGGATTGGTGGGATAAGTCTAGTCTTGGAGTTGAGAACTTTGAAGTAACGGCAACACCAGCCCGCCATTTTTCCGGACGCGATTTGCATCAAAACAAAACTCTTTGGTGTTCCTATGCTCTGAAAACACCAAAACGTACTGTTTGGATTGGTGGTGACTCTGGCTATGGAAAGCACTTTGCCATGATAGGAGAAAAGTTCACGGACATTGACCTAGCCATTATGGAAAATGGTCAGTACAACAAGGACTGGGAATTTGTGCACACGATGCCTGAATACCTTGGAAAGGAAATGGTGGAGCTGAATGCAAAACGTTACTTGACTGTTCATCATTCCCGTTTCGCTCTTTCAAAACATGATTATCGCGAGCCCCTTGAAAATGCGAAGCGCGCGGCCCAGGAATCCGGCAAGCCGGTGCTGATGCCGCAAATGGGCGAGGTCGTGTACCTGGAATAAAAAGAAACGTATTGTTTAATATCACCCCCGACAAAACGGGGGCGTTCTTTTTGCGAGAGTTTGTTATTTTGTATCTGTAAAAACAAAAAGGATTACGTATGTCTAAATTGATGCGTTCTATTTCGGGTATCCGCGGTATTGTTGGCGATACTCTCACCCCGCAAGTTTTGCAGAGCCACGTTCGTGCATTTATTGAAATTACCAAGGCCAAGCGAATCGTAATCGGTCGTGATAGTCGCCCCACTGGTGATGCTATTGTGCAGTTTGTTTCTGGCGTATGCCGCCTGGCCGGTGTGGATGTCGTTGACGTTGGCCTCAGCACTACTCCTTCTGTGGAAATTCTTACCACCGAAATGAAGGCCGATGCTGGCATTATCATTACCGCTAGCCACAATCCGTTGGAATGGAATGCTTTGAAGTTCCTGAACAACAAGGGCCTTTTCCTGGGTCCCGATGACGTGAAGAAACTTTTTGAATTGGCTGACGCAAACCAGTTCGATTATCCTGACTACCGCACCATGGGTAAGTACGAAGTGACCCCCGATGCCGATGGCGTTCATATTGATGGAACCTTGAAGATCCCGTTTGTGGATGTGGAAGCCATTCGAGCCAAGAAGTTCAAGGTGGCTGTGGATGCTGTGAATGGCGCTGGCTCCTACATTGTGCCCCGTCTCTTGGAACAGCTGGGTTGTGAAGTGGTTCGTATCCATTGCGAACCCAACGGCACATTCCCTCGCGGTGCAGAACCTATTCCTGAAAACCTCACTGACCTCCGTACCGCTGTAAAGGCAAACGGCTGTGCCGTGGGCTTTGCTGTTGACCCGGACGCAGACCGCTGCGCTCTCGTGGATGGTCTCGGTCAGAGCATCGGTGAAGAATACACCCTCGCCATTGCTACCGAAGAAGTCCTTTCCCAGAAGAAGGGTTCCGTTTGCGTTAACTTGTCTACAAGCCGCATGAACGAAGATGTTGCTGCCAAGTACGGTTGCGAATTCAGCCGTGCCAAGGTGGGTGAAATCAACGTTAGCCTCCAGATGATTGAAAACGGTTGCGTTATCGGTGGTGAAGGTAACGGCGGTGTGATTCTGCCGGCACTCCACTACGGTCGCGACTCCCTGGTGGCTGCAGCCCTCGTCCTCAGCTGGATGGCACATCACGATGGCGGTCCGGAAAAGTTCGTTGCAGAAAATCCGTCCTACGCCATGCCCAAGAAGAAGTTTGAACTTGGCAACAAGAGCGTTGCTGAAATTCTCCCCAAGGTCAAGGCCGAATTTGCTGGCTGGACCATGGATGAACGCGACGGCCTCTGGCTTGGTTCTGAAAAGTCCTGGGTCCATGTCCGGGCAAGCAATACCGAACCTGTGATCCGCGTGATTGCCGAAGCCCCCACCGCAGAAGAAGCCGAAGCTCTCTGCTCCAAGGTGGAAAAACTTATTTAATCAACGAAAAATATTTGAAAAAAGACGACTGTCATATTTTGGCAGTCGATTTTTTTATGCTTATGCAAGTAACAACCATTGTATTAATATCTAAAAAAGCGAGGCATGTATGGTTGATTTGAGTAACGAAATGAACTTTTTAGAAGTTGTTGATTTATGCAAGGTATTGGCTGATTTAACTCGCTTTTGCATTGTGAACTTGCTGAATAAACGAGATATGTATACCTACGAAATCCAGCAGGAACTCGATATCTATGATGAAGATGTGAAGTTAAGGACCCTGTCCAAGCATTTGAGAATCATGGAACAGGCTGGCCTTGTACATTCTACCACAAGTTGGACTCATAAGAAATATTCTTTGGATCGCAATCAAATTAAGCAATTCGTTGAATATTTCAGAAAGGAGGTCGAACCTAGTGAAATAAAGGGTAAAGTGGGAATGTTAGAATTTCCGGGGATCGCTGTATAACGAAGAAGTTTGACGAAATGAATGCCCGCAATGTTGTTTTCAGCGCTTGTTAACGTTTTGGTTAACTAAGAATTGCGAAATTTCTTTGTTTTGACGGTTGTTTGTTAACGATTTGGTTAACAAGCGAAAAAAATAAAAATCCCTGCGGGGTATATTGCGCGTTGACGCAAACCGCAGGGATCAAGGTGTGCTAGAGAGAAAATCTAGAACTGTTCGAAGAACTTGTGCACTTCTTCAGGAACCCAGGTGCTCTGCCAGTTGCCGTTGTCGTAAGCAGTCCACTGATGGCCGCCATTCCAGCTGCACCACTTCACGGGGAAACGTTCGTCAACGTTCTTGAAGTCGTAGCAGAGATGGCCGGAACCGCCCACTTCCTGGGGTTTTTCGGAACTGGCGTCAGTAAACTGGCTGTCTCCATCGGAAGCCTTACCGTTCTTCTTGAGAACGCGGGGCAGTGCGCTTGTGAGGGCGGTGTTGTAGGGGCAGGTGCCGTCGTTCTTGCCGTGAACATTCATCCAGGCGATGGGCAGCTGCTTTTCAGTTCCGCTCTTGTGGGGTTCGTAAATGTTGTAGTCTGCCACAGCGTAGGTAACCACAGCACGGACTCTTTCCTGGAATTCTTCTGCCAGGGAGTAGCTGTACATGGAACCGAAGCTAAAGCCGGTGACGAATACGCGGGAGGTATCGATACAGTAGTTGTCTTCCATGGTGGTCAGCAGCTGATCGAAGAACTGGTGGTCCTTGTCGTCACCTCCACGCCAAGGGGCTTGCCACATGGCTCCGGATTCCTGTGTATCGCCGCGGGGAGAAACGAAGATGTAGTTTCCTTCGGTGTCCAACTTCTGCTGGCCATAGTACGGAGACGGATGATCCTGGTCTGCGTAGTGGTGGACGAAGTCTTCGGCGTTGGAGCCCATGCAGTGCATGGCGAAGAGCAACTTGTATGGCTTTTTGTTGTCGTAATTCTTGGGTAACGTGATGAAATATTCACGATCCAAGCCGGCTACGTTCATGGTAAAGCGATCGCCATTTTCAACGCTCTTGGTCTTCACCAAGGTAGAATTCTTGCCGCAACCTGCGCTGGGACGGGGCTTGTTCTTTAGAGCGTAACCGAATTTGTAGGTCTTTTCTCCCGGTTCAAGAACTGCCACGCTGGAACTAGAGGGAGCTGCAATTTCGCTGCTGGAACTGACAGGAGCCTTTGCACTGGAAGAACTCTTCGGAGCCTTTGCGCTGGAACTTGCGGGAGCTTGTGCGCTAGAGCTTGTCGGTGCGGCAACGCTAGAGCTAGATGCTGCAGCCTGGATATCGGAACTTGACGCCGGAACCTGTACGTCTGCACTGGAAGCGGGCACCTGGGCGTCTGCGCTGGAGGTGAAATCCAAGATTTCTGCGGAGGAAGAAGAGTTTGCAGAAATATCGGGGTTGTTGATGGAACCTGTACCGGTATCATCGCCACAGGCGACGAACATAGCAGAGGCCAGTAATACTGCGCCTGCAATGCCGAATTGCTTTTTCATTTTTACTCCTTTATTTTTTCCAAAACTCCGACGAAAAAATAATCATGAAGTGGCGTTTTTTCACTATTTTTGAGCTTTTGGCCTGTTTAAAATGTGTAAACCTGTGTAAGAATGAGTCGGCTGGTAAACGTGCGTTTACAAATTGCTGTGCCCGTGCTTTTTTCCCGATTCTGAATAAAAACAAGAAGAGGCTCCGTAGTCGCCTACGGAACCTCTGATGTATTTAAGGAGTACGATGAAAGGAGAAAATCTGCGCTTTTGAGGTGGCGCTAACCTTTGGTTTAGGGGGACTATGCGATATTCAACTTACGGGCACCTGCCTGCTGTTTCTTGGTCAAGGTGAATGCGAGGATTCCGTTTTCAAGGGACACCTGGATGTTTTCCAAGTCGATGTCTTCGGCAAGGCGGAAGCTACGTTCGTAGTTGACCTTGTTATCCTTACGTTCGCGGGATGCCTTGACGGTAAGGATGTTCTTTTCAATCTGTACGTCGAGGGCTTCCTTCTTGACGCCCGGAAGTTCCACTTCCAGCATGAAGCCGTTCTCGATTTCGTAGTAGTCAGCCTTGGGGCAGTAGGTGTATTCGCGCTTGACGCATTCAGCGTTGTCGGCCTTTTCGGTTGCAGCGTTGTTGATGCTGTTCAGGCTGTCGATGATGTTCTGAAGGCTGTAGAATGCGGTGGGGATGACGTTTGCGTTAATCATAATATTTTACCTCTTTGTTTGAGTTGCGGGCTTGGCGTTCGTCGTGGCCCATTGTTTTTTGCTTTACGCCCTACCTATTGCAAACCCCGTGCCAACTTTTCGGAATGGCTTTGAAAAATGATGAAAACAATGATTTTTTCGTGATTTTTAGAAAACCATGATCGTCTTGATGTGGGTGTGGTTCATTCGGAAACGCGGGATGTTTCACCTGCGAAACATGGGGCGTTTAATAATGCGATTGTTTGAAAATATCCAAAGCCCGTTGTTTTATTCTAAATTTATGGTATGCCGCGCAACTTATATGAAGGAAGTATTCTCAAGAACATCGGGATCTTTTCCATCCCGTTTCTGATTTCCAATTTCCTTCAGACTCTTTACGGCATGGCCGACTTGTTTATCGTGGGCCAGTTTACGGATGCCGCTGGCATTACCGCCGTTGCCGTGGGAAGCCAGGTCATGCATTTTGTGACGGTGATCCTGGTGGGCCTCACCATGGGCTCCACGGTGCTGATCAGCCAGGCGGTGGGGGCAAAGCGCAACCGGAGCATTTCCAGGATTCTTGGTAACACGACCCTCGTGTTCTGCGTTCTGGCGGTTTTGTTGATGGCGCTGCTGCTGGTATTCTGCCCCCAGATCGTGTCCTTGCTTTCGACGCCCACCGAGGCGGTGGAAGGTACCGTAAACTATTTGATTATCTGCTTCCTCGGGATTCCTTTCATTACGGCCTACAACGTAATTGCCGCAGCCTTCCGCGGGCTTGGCGATACCAAGAGCCCCATGTATTTCATTACGGTAGCCTGCGTCCTGAATATTGCGTTGGACTACCTCTTCATCGGGGGGCTGCAGATGGGCGCCTCGGGGGCCGCTGTCGCTACCATCGTCTCCCAGACTTTCAGTGTAGCCCTGTCCCTTTGGGCCATCAAGTACTCCCGCCGGGTGAATTTCGGCGTACGCCTTGCCCGCAAGGATTTCAAGCCTCATAAGGCCCTCCTGGCCGCCATTGCAAAAATCGGCATTCCGGTGGCCGCCCAGGATGGCTTCATCCAGGTCTCCTTCCTGTTCATTACGTTGATCGCAAACTCCCGCGGTCTTGAAATCGCAGCCGCCGTCGGTGTGGTGGAAAAGATCATCTGCTTCCTTTTCCTCGTCCCGTCCGCCATGCTGTCCACGGTTTCCGCAGTCAGCGCACAGAACATCGGCGCCGGAAGCTACGACCGCGCCCGCAAAACCCTCTACTGCGGTATGGGAATCGCCGCAGGCTTCGGCCTTTTCTGTGGAATACTCTTCCAGTTCATTTCCGAACCGGTGCTGGCTCTGTTCACGGAAGACCCCAAGGTTATCGTTTTCGGCACCCAGTACCTTCACGCCTACGTCTTTGATTGCATGGTGGCCGGCATCCATTTCTGCTTCAGCGGATACTTCTGCGCCTGCGGACGATCCATCATATCCTTCGTCCACAACGCCATTTCCATTGTCACCCTGCGCGTGCCTGGGGCCTATTTCGCCTCCGTCTGGTATCCGGATACCCTTTTCCCCATGGGTATCGCCACCTTGACCGGCTCCTTCCTGTCAGTGGTCATTTGCGCCGTTGTCTATTTTTCCATAAAGTCGCCTAAATCACATATAAAATAGCCCAGGGCTACTTCCCACTCCAAAAAAGTTTATATTTCTCTTACAATTGAGTGTGTGATTTTGTTTTGGAGGCCCCTTTGTCTCTTTTCTTGGTTGAGTATATAATTGCATCTTTGGTGATTGCCGCCATCGATGTCATTTTAGCATCTATGTCCTTTAAAAAGGGTGGCGTCCAGGGTCGTGCCTTGGGGTCCACCTGCGTCGGCTGCGCCCTGGTGGACCTGAGCTACCTGGTCAGCTGCCTCAGCGACAACTATTTCGTGTTCTCCTGCATGTCCAGCATCTACTTTGTGTGCATAGACATCATGCTGATCAGTCTTGTGATATTTGTTTGTGACTTTTGTAAGTTGAAACAATCCATGGTTGGTGCGGGCCACTTTAAACTTGCTCACGCCTTCATTGCCCTTGATATTATATTCTTTGCAATCAACCCCTTCTGGGAAGTGGCTGTCAGCTATGTGCCCCGTGCAACGGAATTTGCCAAGTACAGCTACGATATGCACTTCTGGTTCTATGCACATTTGGCATTCTGCTATGCCATGGTGGCGACCTGTGTCTATTTCTTGATCTATAAGCTGGTCAGGGTTCCTCTGGAATACAAGAGGCAGTATTTGTATGCCGTGTTTGGCGTTGTCGCTATCGTTGCAATCAATGGCGTCTTCCTATTCTTGCCGGGTCTTTCTGTTTACAACTTCCTGGACTACTCCATTCTTGGCTATAGCCTTGGCGCGTATGTTTTCTATTGGGCTTGCTTCCAGTATTCCACCAAGGGTATGATGAAACTGTTCAAGATGAGTGTTTTTGAAAATATCGACCAGGGCTTGGTGTTGTTTGATTATGTAGGCCAATTGATTTTGCATAATGACATGGCCGACCGCCAGTGGCCTGATGTCAAAATGACTGAATTGATGAAGATCGAAGATTTCAAGAAGTTGTGCAACATTGAAATCGACCCCAAGGTGGAATCCTGTGTGCTACAGTGCTATGTTGAAGTCAATGGAGAAAACAAGCCTCTGCGCTGTGAATACAGAACCTTAAAAAATAAACGTGGACGGGTCATTGGTAACCTGTTTACCTTCTCCAACGCAACCCTTGCCACAGACCCGTTGACCGGTTTCCACAACTGGGACGACTTCTGCTACTTCATAGATGAAACTAAGGAAAAGAGAAGTGCTCCTGTTGTTGTCGCTGCTTGTGACATTATGGGACTTTCCTTTGTGAACTCCACGAAGGGCCGCCATTTTGGTGACCAGAAGATAAAAGTCTTGGCAGACTTGCTTAGAAAGCATTTTCCCAGGGATTCCTACTTTGTTCGCGGCCAAGATGTGAACTTGATCGTTATCCAGGTCGTGGGGGACGAGAGCTCTGCTATCGAAAGTATTGAAAAGGTCAAGGCGGAATTTGATTTGGCGCTTCAATATGCCACGAATTATGTACCTAGTAGTGTAGATGTCTCTGATGGTATAGCGGAAGCAATCAAGGGCCTGAAACAGAAAAAACTTCTGGACAAGGGCTCCAGCCATTCCGTGATTTTGAATTCCCTGGTGCAGGCCCTGCAGGAATGCGACCCTGATACCGAGGAACACGTCCGCAGGACCCAGGCCATGGGTGCCGCCCTCGGTAAGCGTATCGGCCTTAGCGATGTTCAACAGAGTGATCTTTCCTTGCTTTGCCTGCTTCATGACATCGGTAAGATCGGTGTTCCTTTGGAAATTTTGAATAAGCCGGGCAAGCTCACTTCCGAGGAATGGGATGTGCTCCGTTCCCACGCTACCAAGGGTTACCAGATTGCAAATAGCTCCACGGAACTTTGCGGCATTGCGGAAATGATCTTGCACCATCACGAACGCTGGGACGGCGCTGGCTACCCCGATGGCTTGAGTCGTGAATCCATTCCGCTGCTTTCCCGTGTGATTGCGGTGGTGGATGCCTACGACGCCATGGTAAATGACCGCGCCTATCGCCCTGCATTGCCTCAGGATGTGGCCATCAACGAATTGAAGCGTTGTGCAGGTTCCCAGTTCGATCCGGGTATTGTTTCTGAATTTATCCAGCTGCTGGAAAGCCTCCCGAAGAAACCGGAAACCGTCAAGAAGGTTTCTGAAGAAGCCCAGTCCTTGGTTCGCGAAGAATTGAATCAGGGTGTCGAACCTTCCAGAACCCATACTGTCCATAACTTGAACTTTAGCCGCTATGTGGTGGATGAACAGTTCAATATCGTAAGCGTGGACAAGGCCTTTGAAAAGTTGACAGGCTTTACTGCGGATGAAGTTCGTGACAGCCACATGAACCACATGCAGTTGATCCCCGAAGAAGACCGTACGGAATACATGGGTCTTGTGATGGAAGAAACTGCAAAGCGTCCCCAGGCGTTCTTTGAACATCGTCTTGTCCGTAAGGACGGAACCATTATCTATGTGTTCTGCATGGGTCGCCAGTTCTATGACTCGGCAGCCCGTGCCGGTCGTTCCGAAATTATCGTGACAGATGCGTCTACAACGTATAGCCTGCGAGTCATGGCTGACGTGGAACGTAACAAGGCTAAGCGCCGCGAAAGTGAAATTGAAAATGCGTTCCGTAGGGATTCCTTGACTGGTGTGCTTACCCGCCCGGCTTTCAAGAACGATACGGAGTTCAAGCTGCTTGAGGGCAAGACTAAGGTCATGCTCCTGATGATCGATGTGGACCATTTCAAGGAATACAACGATACCTACGGTCACGTTGCCGGTGATGAATTCCTGGCGCTTGTGGGGCAGACTTTGAACTCAACACTACGTCGTGATGATATTGCTGGCCGTATGGGTGGTGATGAGTTTGCCGCAGCCCTCTTCTTCTCGAAGGAATGCACTGACGAATTCATGTACCAGCGTGCCCAGCAGATCTTTGACAAGATAAACATGGTGCTCTCCATGAATCCCAATGCCACCAGCCTCTCCATGGGTGCTGTCATTGCAGATGACGAACTCAACTCCTTCAACGAACTTTACGAATGCGCAGACAAACGCCTGTACAAGTCCAAGGAAGGCGGCCGTTCCAGACTGTCTGTTTCCTAAGACGCAAGAACGCCTAGTCGCATTAAACAAAAAGGGCCGCTTTGAAAGCGGACCTTTTTTTGTTTGTTCAAAACCTTTTAGTTAATCCATCTTGCCCAAGTACAGGTCGATAAGCTTTCGTGCCAGGAGGCTTGTGTACTTGGCGTTGGTCAATGTGACCTTTGCGTTTTCCAAGCTGTTCTTCTGGGAAAGATAGTCGGTGTAGGTGAGGGCGCCTGCGTTGCGCTGTTCCTCGGCGACGGCCATGGCTTCGGTTTCCGCTTCGACTTGAAGTGCTGCGGCCTTCCATTGCATATCGGCGCTCATTGCATTCAGGTAAAGTTTTTCCACATTGTTTTCGAGATTCTTGGAAGATTCTCTGAGGGACATCTGGGATTCAGCTTCGTTGATCTGGGCCTGAAGGACTTTGTTTGCAGTTGCTCCGCGATCGACCAGCGGAATGTTGATGCCGAGAGAAATGGAATGCTGGTAGTTGCTTTTGAGCTGGCGTACAAAGCGGTTCTCGTTTTTCTGATCAACATCAGTGTCAATGACGGGGGTGACGGTGGTCTGGTTTGCGGTTCCTTCGGTATGCCATGCGCGGATGCCGGAGCCGGCGTTTGCGCCGAGGGATACGGTGATGGAGCTATTCTTGCTTGCCACCTTGGTGTTCTTCTGGGCGACCTGGATGGCGATACTGTCGGATTTCAGGCCCGGATTCACCTTGCGGATGTCGGCCAGCAGCTGATCGTAGGGTGGAATGGCTTCCAGGGAGTCGGGGGAGGTCAGCTCCGCATTGGGGTCAGTGATTTCAATTTCTTCGTTGGCGGGCAGTTCCATCAACTGGCGAAGGGTGGTCTTGGCGGAATTCACGCTGAGTTCCGCGCTAAGCTTTGCCACCTGCTTTTGCATCACGTTGGACTGGGATTGGGTCAAGTCCTTCTTGGTGATGGATCCTGCTTCAAAAAGCTTGGTATAGTTTTCAAACTCGGCCTGGGCAAGTTCCACGGAGGCGTTGGCGGTAATCAGCTTTTCCTGGGCGGCAAGCAGGTTCATGTAGGCGTTGAGGATGTTTTCCTGAACGTTACGCTCGGTCTGCTTGGTGGACTGCTGTACGGCCTGCTTGTTCAATTCGCTTGACTCTGTGTTCAAGGAGGTAACACCGCCGTCCCAGATGGTCCAGGAGCCGCTCAATCCAAAACTCAGGCTGTAATGGTCCTTGGCGCCGTTGTTGAAGGGGTTGTCGGAGAGGGTGTTGTTGATGTTTGCGCTAACAGAAGGATAGCGGCTAATCTTGTTCTGCTGGATGGAAATGTCGGCCGCCTGTTCGCGGAGGCTTGCAATTTCCATGGAGAGGCTCTTGGCCTTGGCCTGCTTCAGGCAGTCTTCCAGAGTCCAGGTGCCACCGGCAAAGAGCGCGGAGGTACTGACAAGAAGTCCAAAAATGATCGATTTCTGATTAATCATGCTTTTTTGATGCCTGAGTTCTTAGTTTGGTTGCAAAATATAAAAAAAGGCCTCCATTCCTGGAGACCTTTTCAAGTGGACGGTATTGGATTTGAACCAATGACCTCTGCCGTGTGAAAGCAGCGCTCTAAACCAACTGAGCTAACCGTCCGAGGTGAGACCAAATATATAAACCTTTTAAAAGGTTGTCAAGATATTGGCCCCTAGGACAAAATTACAGATATTTATCTTCGGCGGCTCTGAGGATGGTGAGGAAGTCTGCCGGGGTCTTGGATGCGATCAAATCCTTACGGACACCGCCATCGGCCAGGAGGCGGCTGACGGAGGACAGGGCCTTGAGGTGCGGTCCAACAGTGTTTCCCGGGCTTACGATGAGGATGATGAGGTAGACCGGTTCGCCATCGAAGGAGGCGAAGTCCAGGCCGTTTTCGATGGTTGCTGCCACCATGCACATACGGTCGACGTAGTCGATCTTGGCGTGGGGGACGGCCAGACCGCAACCGATACCGGTGGAGCGGCTCTGTTCACGATTCCATACGGCGTCAAAAATTTCGGCGCGGTGATCCAGCTTGTAGGCACTGCAGAGGGTGTCTACCAGTTCGTTCAGGATTGCTTCCTTGGTCGTGCTAGAAGAGTTGATCAAGATGCAATTGTCTACAAACCTTTCGGAAAGACGCATAGATTTAATTTTCCTTATGAAATTCTTTGTAAAGGATATTTAGCAAATAATCCCCGCTTTTACGAGGGGGCTAGTGCATTTGTATTATGAAAATAATAAAAACCTTTAAAATTTGCTCAAAAACGCCAATAATTCAAATTCCGAATTGATATAATCCAGCTGATTCAGGGCTTTTTTGGAGGTGCAAACGTCGATTTGACCGGGGGCTGCTGCCTTTCCGATGGCTCCGTAGGTCAGGTTGGCGCCTTCCTTGAGGGACCAGATTCGGCTGACCTTTCCGGTTTCCCCCATGCCGAAGGCGGCGAACATCTCGAAATGCTTGGCTTGCTTCTTGATGAACTTGTAGAGCCTGCTGCAGTCGTCCTGGTCGTTGCTCATGGCGGCGATCTTCAGACCGCCGGCCTTGAATCGCTTGACGTCCTTGGCGAAGGCTTCAAGTTCCTGTTCCCCAGGGACGCGGACGAAATTATGCTCGGAAATGATGATTCCTACGCCACGGCTACGGGCTTTGGCGTTAAGTTGTTCGTGATCGCAGAGGTAGTCGCGTTCCAGGTCAAGCCATTCCGGGACTTCCCTGGCGTTTAAGATGGCTTCCCACAGGGCGGGACGTTCCACGGCGCGGGCGTCGTCGAAGGTTCCGCCGTCGTGCTTCAGACGGATGGTGCCGATTTGCAGCTGCTGGGGGGCGATCTTGCGGACTCGTTCAGAAAGTTTCGGCCAAAGAGCGGTATCGAAAAAGTCGTAGCGGATTTCAAGTGCCCCACAGGATTCCAGGTCCAGACGGACCGGGTGGAAGGGGTCGTTTTCTGCTGCTTCGAGGACTTCGGGGCCCACCAGGCCCACCAGGTACTTTTGGGATACTTTCTGCATGGAGTGAAAGATAGTTAAAAGTGAGTTATGTCGTTTTTCCCCTATTTTGACGGTTTGCTTTTAAAAGGCGATAATACCAATGGAATAGGGGATGGGCCTGTGGGTCGCCCATATTATTTTACTAAATTGCAAATGAACAAAAAAAGGATGCTATCATGGCAGATTGTAACGAAAAGAAAGAAGCTCAAGCCCCGGATATGTTGAAGAAGGCCGAAGAATACTTGGCCAACAACCGCCGTATTTTCCTCTGGGGCGGTGTGGATGATGAAAGCGCCGAACGTATTGTCAAGCAGCTTTTGTATTTGGATTCCTTGAACCACGACGATATTACTCTTTACATCAACAGCCCGGGTGGCGTAATCTCCAGCGGTCTCGCTATTTATGACTGCATGAATGCCATCAAGAGCGATGTGGTTACCGTCTGCTGCGGCCAGGCTGCCTCCATGGGCGCAGTGCTCCTCACTTCCGGTGCCAAGGGCAAGCGCTATGCATGGCCCAACGCTCGCATCATGATTCATCAGCCCCTGATTCACGGTGAAATTGTTGCCCCGGCAAGCGATATCCAGATCCAGGCTGAAGAAATGCTGCGCATCCGTAACATTACGGGCAAGATTCTTGCTGAAACTTCCGGCCACACCATGGAAGAAATTGACCGCGATACCGAACGCGACAACTTCATGAGTGCTGAACAGGCTAAGGCCTACGGCCTCATCGACGTGGTTGAAAGCAAGCTTTAATATGAACGGCAGTTGTCGCTGCCCTGATTTGCGAGATATATAATGGGACTTTTTTCTGCGATTAAAAGTGGCCTTGCCAAGACCCGCGACGCCCTCATGGGTGAATTGAAGGGTATTGTCGGTGCCGGCAAGATTACAGATGATACTTTGGAAGAACTTGAAGAACACCTGATCAAGGCTGATGTGGGTGTGGAAGCTGCCTTCCTTTTGACTGACGCACTTCGTGAAAGCGCCCTGGGTAAGTCTCTTACCACGGAGCAGGTGCTGGACATCATGCGCAGTGAAGCGGAACGCCTTCTGAAGGATCCTCCTCCGTTTGAACTGAAGGGCAAGCCCCATGTGATTCTCGTAATCGGTGTGAATGGTGCTGGAAAGACAACCACCATCGGTAAACTTGCAGCCCGCCTTATCGGCGAAGGCAAGAAGGTGATGATTGCCGCCTGCGATACCTTCCGTGCTGCCGCTATTGACCAGCTTGAAACCTGGGCAGAACGTTCCGGTGCAGAATTCGTGAAGCACCAGGAAGGTTCCGATCCCGCTTCCGTGGCGTTTGACGCTTGCAGCGCCGCCGTTGCCCGCGGTTGCGATGTGGTTCTTATTGATACCGCAGGTCGTCTGCACAATAAGGACTACTTGATGGAAGAACTGAAGAAGATTGTCCGCGTCATCAAGAAGGTGAGCCCGGATATGCCTCAGGACATGTGGCTTGTCATCGATGGCAACACCGGACAGAACACTATCAACCAGACCAAGATTTTCAACCAGAGCTTCCCGCTGACGGGTCTTGTGGTGACGAAGCTGGATGGTACCGCCCGTGGTGGCGCCGTTCTTTCCATTGCAAGTTCCCTGCAGATTCCTATCCGCTGGATCGGCATGGGTGAACGCATTGATCAGCTGGTGCCGTTCAGCAAGGCTGAATATGTGGAAGGTCTGTTCGAAAACGCACTGGAAGAAAAATCCGAGTAGGAAAATTCCATAATGGTCCGCATGTCTTGCATCGCGAAAAAATTGAGGGGAGGGCAGTTACTTGCCCTTTCTTTCGTTGTGGCTGCAATGATCGGCTGTTCCGGCGAAGTGTCTGTGGACCAGAATTTCGTAGATACCTTCATTGAACTCAGAGTGGTGGAGGTTACCTATGGTGCTACGTCTCCCATGGCTCGCATGGTGCGACAGGATGTGCTGAAAAAGCACGGCTACACTATCGAAAAATTCCTTGCAAAGACAGATGCTCTTCTTGAAGACGAGAGTATGTGGGTTCCGTTCCAGAAGGCTGTAACGGTCCGTGTGGATTCATTGGTCGCAGAACTTAATAATGCAAGAAAGACTCCGCCGCCCAGTGTTCCTAACGCTCCCAAGAGTAGAGGGGAGGACTGATGAGAAAGATTCTTGTCGTCTTGTGCCTATTACTTGCGGTGTACGCTATTGCCGCGGAATCTCCCAAGCGCATGGTCCGCTGGATGGAATACGAGAACGCCCTGGCCAAGGCCAAGGAGACTCCCAAGCTGGTTTTCGTGGATATGTATGCGGATTGGTGTGTGCCTTGCCGAGTGATGGATCAAAGTGTCTATACCGACCCGACGGTGGCTTCCCTTTTGAACACCCGTTTTTATCCGGTAAAGCTTGATGCCGAATCCCAGGATTCCATTGTGTGCGATGGAAAGAAGAATACCATCCAACGCTGCTATTTTGATGTGTGGGAACTGGAAGCCTTGCCTGCATTCGTACTGCTGGCGCCTAAGGGAAACTCTATTTTAACGGTGACACAGTCCATGTCCCCGCAAGAAATGCAATATTTACTTTATGAATTTCTAGAAAAAGAGAAGGAGTGGTTTGCGCGATGAGTGAAGAATTCCTTTTTGTGGTTCAGATTGTCTTTTGGGTGATGCTCGTCTTGACGCTGCATTGCTATTTGCTGTTCCCGGTGACGCTTCCCTTTGTAAGCGAAATTTTCAAGCGCAAGAAAAAAACTGCGGATGTTACTGGTGATCTTCCGACAGTATCCATCTTGATTTCTGCATACAACGAAGAGGCGGTCATCGAACGCAAGATTCAGAATATCCTTGAAATAGACTACCCCAAGGATAAGCTCGAGGTGCTGATTGGCGATGATGGTTCCGCCGACCGTACTGCAGAAATTGTTGCTCGTTATGCCGACCAGGGCATCACTTTGGTGAAGGCTCCCAAGAATGCCGGCAAGGCCGCCATGCTGAACCGTTTGAACAGCATTGCCAAAAATGATATTCTTGTGCTGTGCGATGCAAACACCATGTTCTTCCCCAACGTGGTCCGCAAACTGGTGCAGCCTTTCCAGGACAAGAAAATCGGATGCGCCTGTGGCCACTTGATTTTGTCCGATAAGAGCGGCAGCGTTCTTGGACGTGGTGAAAGTTCCTACTGGGATTTGGAATCTGAAATCAAGAAGTTCGAAGGAATCCTGGACCGGCTTATTGGCGGTAACGGCGCCTTGTACGCAATTCGTCGTGAACTCTACACGGAGCTTCCGGTAAAGAAGAGCGTCATGGATGACTTCTTCATTGCAACCAAGGTTTTGCAGAAAGGTTATTTCTGTACCTTCGTTTCCAGCGCCATCGGTACGGAACAGACTTCCAAGGAGTCCAGCGGTGAATTCCGCCGTAAGGTTCGTATCGGCCGAGCAAACTTCAATTTCCTGCTTTCCTATTTGCCGTTGCTGAGCCCGTTCCGCCCGTTGACTGCCTACTTGTTCTTCTCTCACAAGATTTTGCGCTGGTTCTCTCCCCACATCTTGATTTTGCTTTTTGTGGCCAACGCCTTGCTTTTGACTAGCGGCTTGATTTACCAGATTTTCTTTGGCGCTATGACCTTGGCTCTTTTAGTGGCTTTGTTCAAGATTGTTCCTAGCGGATATTATTTCTTGTCCATGAACTTCGCTATGCTCAAGGGTTTCTTCCTGGCCTTTACTCGTGAAAAGAGCGGTGGCTGGGCCCGTGAAGCTCGTAGTGACGACGAAGCGTAATCTCTACGAATTCTTGGTGTAAATGGTATGAAGAACCTCTTAAAGGCTTTGCTGATCTTTTGTTTTGTTGGAGCGTCCGCTGCTTGCGCCCGCCCCTTCACCATGGATTTGCAGGGCGGTGTGGTGAATCATGTCAGCGAGATTACCAAGTTCAACTTGAACGTTTTTGGACACTGGTGGTATCCCATCGACCAGATGTTCTTTGTGGGTGTGGGAAGCGGCTACCAAGAAATCAATAACGAAAGTCTTGTTCCCGTTTCTGCAAGTTTCTGGATGCGCCTTCCGGTGGGCATTCATGTAATGCCGGTGATGCTTGCGGACTGGGGTTACCTCATTGGAAAACACCATCAGATGTTCTGGCGTGTCGCAGGCGGTGCCGATATCAAGTGCGGTGACAATTCCTCTTTGCTGGCTACTGCTGGTTACCAGTTCCTGGATAACTTCGGCAAGGGCTACGTCTTTTTGCAAGTCGGTGTACTTGTAGAAATCTAGGACAACGCGCTTCAGCGAAATCAAAAGAGGCCGCACGGATGTGCGACCTTTTGCATAAACAGTCTTTCTGCAAAGCGGCTTTTTGCAACCGCGTCTGACGAAATCCTTACTTGGCGTTTACCATGTGGACAACGCGCTGCGGGAACGGAATTTCGATGCCGGCCTTGTCGAATTCTTCCTTGATAAGAGCAGTGTACTTAGCCTTGAGAGGGAAGAAGTCGGCGTTGTTCACCCACACGCGCATGTTGATGTTGACGGAGCTGTCTGCCAGTTCAGAAACAAATACGTCGGAGCCTTCCTTGAGGAACTTGGGTTCGCTTGCGATGAGGTTGCGAATGATTTCCATGGCCTTGTCGGTATTGGAATCGTAGCCGATGCCAACGACCAGGTCGATACGGCGCTTTTCGTTTCTGCTGAAGTTGGCAATAGGTGCTCCCCAGAGGCTTCCGTTAGGAGCGGAAACGTAGAGACCGTCCAGGGTTTCAAAGATGGTGTTGAAGAGGCCGATGCCGGTGATCTTGCCCTTGATGCTTCCGCATTCAATGTAGTCACCAGCCTTGAAGGGGCGCAAGAAGAGAAGCAGCAAACCAGAGGCGATGTTGGTCAGCATGTCCTTCAATGCGATACCGACGGCCAAGCTGGCGGCACCAACCATTGCGACCAGGCTTGCGGTGTTCACTCCGAGAATGTTCAGGATCAGCAGCAATGCCACGATTCCGACGGCGTAGCGTCCAAGGGATTCCACGAGGGGTCTTGCGGAAGAGTCCAGGCCCTTGGTCTGTGCGCGGTTCAGCATTCTGTGAATGATAATCCTTGCGACCTTGTATCCGACGAGGACGAGAAAGATTGCTGCGACCTTGTAAATGAGGTTGTTGTCAATGACGAAGTTCTTGATGGCTTCAAAACGATCTGCGGTGATATTTTCCATTTATTGTTCCTTTAAGAAAAATAAAGGCCCGCACGTGTGCGAGCCTTTGCTTTATGTATTAGCCCTTAGCCAACAAATCCATGAGTTCGTTGTCGAGACGGTCAGGATTGTTGTACTGAGCGAGGTCGTTGTGCAGGGATTCGCCCTTGGAAACCAGACCGAAGTCCAGGTTCTTGTAGTTCCAGTAGCTGTAGCCTACGTCAGCTTCACGGAGAATATCCATGAAGTCGCGCATCCAGGCCATCTGGTACTGACGGGGCACCTGAACGTACACGCCGAATTCGTTACATGCAACGGGCAGGTCGTACTTGGCACGGAAATCCAGAGCGTTCTGGATGCTTGCCTGGAGACGGGCCTTGTCCCACTTGCCGAATTCAACGTCGAGACGTGTGGTAGCGCCTTCCTGAGGTGCGGCGTAGTCACCGGGCCAGGGGCGGGTGATCTTGAAGAACGGGTCGTTGATCCATGCGGCGCCCTGGTGAGTGAATGTCACCGGAGTGTAGGTATGGAAACTGTAGATGGCGTTGTCGTCGTCCATGGGTGTGAGGAACTCGAATTCGCGAGCGCTGTTCCACTTGTTGGAGCCCACCACGATGGTGTTCTTGGGAGCGTGCTTGCGGATAGTCCAGAAAATTTCATCCTTTACTTTATCCCAAATCTTGGAGTCTGATGCTGCGGGCTCGTTCAGAAGCTCCATCATAACGCGAGATTCTCCGCTATAGCGCTCAGCCAGGTAGGACCACACTTTGTTGGTGTCCTTTCGGGCTTCGGCACTGGCAAAGAAAGCCTGTTCTTCGTAACTTGCCAGATGGAAATCGTGTCCCGGACACTTGTGCAAGTCCAGAATCACGTCCAGGTCTGCAGCCTGGATGTCCTTCAATGCCTTGTCCAAGAGACCGAAGACTTCTTCATCGGGTTTGAGTTCTTCGCCCTTGAACACGTTGAAGTAGTCCACCGGCAAACGAACGTGGTTGAACCCCGCCTCGCGGATGCGCTTAAAATCGCTTTCGCCAAGGAAGGTCTTGATGTGCGGGACGACCCCAGGAAAACCTACGGGGTCTTTTTCCTGGATGCAGTCAACCTGACTGAACCAGCCACCCAAATTCACTCCACGCAGCCTTTCTTTTTTCATTGTGTCATCCTCATACTGATGCGACCGGAATTGATCGCAATTTTTTTTAGAAAATTATTCGTTGACGATGTTCAAGTCTTCGTCGGCGATGTTCAAGTCCATAATGACTTCCATGTCGTCGGGAAGATTGTAGAAGTCGACCACCAAACCGACCTTCTTGTCTTCGTCTTTCTGCTTATCGAACTGGACTACGTCGTAAATCTTCATCTTGACGACGGCTTCTTGAGTCACAGGGATTTCGATAGTCATGCCCTTGCTGATGGGACCTTCAATAATCTTGCCTTTGAACACCAGGCTTGTCTGATCGTCGCCCAGCGAAGTCTTTTTCACGTGAAATACAGCCATTATTCCTTAGCCATTATCAGTTATTCATCAGTTAATTATCTTGAAGCCACAAATTGGCGTGGGATAAAAGTTAACTTTTTTACATGACTTTACGAGTTGGTCGAATCCCATTTTTGGTCTGTGCGCCGTTTTTTCACGATTTTTTAGGTCGTGAGTCGGAATATCCGGATGTTGAGTTTCTGGATGGTCCGCCTAGTGTTCATTGCGCCGGGCTTAAAGATGGTTCTGTTCATTTGTCTCCAGCGTCCTCCATTACTTTTGCCCAGAAGCCGGGTGCATTCGTTTTGTCTCCTGAAATTTGTACGTCCTGTTCCTTCGAGGTTCGTTCTGTTAAGTTGTTTGCAAAACGTCCTATTGAAGAACTAGATGGTTGCAAAGTTCGCATGACGGCACAAAGCATGACTTCGGTAACGTTACTTCGAATTCTTCTGGAAGAACGCTACGGTCTTCGTCCGGAATACTTGAATGGTGCCTACGAAGATTCCGACGATGCCTGCCTTCTGATTGGGGACCAGGCTCTCGAAGAAAATGAACGTCATCGTTTCGCCTTTGATTATGATTTGGGCTCCCTATGGCTGGACTGGCAAAAGTTGCCTTTTGTTTTTGGTGCATGGATTATTTCCAAATCTGCGTTACAACCTGGTTTGAAAAAAACTCTCGTGAACTACATGGACGCTACCAAGCGAAGTGTTGAAAATTTTAAGGCTGATCCCAAGCAGGCTTTGGATAAATGGCTTGCGAAATATCCGGTGAAATTGCCTCGTTCCGTAATTGATGATTACTACACGGCTCTTGATTATCGTTTTACAGATGAACGAAAAAAATCCCTGAGCCTGTTCTTTGAATATGCGCAAAAGAAGGGTCTTGTGCAAGAGGTCCCTTTGCTTGAGTTCCTTTAATTTCTATTATTGGGTTGCCAAGATGGATGGCTTAGGTTAGAGGATAAAATGGTAGAAGAAAAGATTCTTATTGTTGATGATAGCGCCGAGGTTCTTGAAAAGACTCGCGAACTATTGACCCAGGTGGGTTACAATGTAACGGCATGCCACTGCGGTGAAGACGCCCTGGAATTCCTGAAAGATAATCGTGTGGATCTGGTCATTCTGGATATCAATATGCCCAGTCTTAATGGCTACGAAGTTTGCTTGCGCATTCGTCAGACTTATGCATTGGATGATCTTCCGGTGATTTTCCTGACTAGCCGCGAAGATACGGACAGCATTTCCAAGGGCTTCCGTTCTGGCGCTTCTGACTTTGTCAGCAAGAGTGCTCTTTCCGACATTTTGCTTGCCCGCGTGAATGTGCATATTCGACTTTCCCGCTCCTTGCGCTACCTTCGTGATATTTCTCTGACCGATGATATGACCGGTTGCTTCAACCGTCGCCATGGAATGTATTCCTTGCGTGAGTGGTTTGCCCGCAGTAAACGCTATGGTACCCAGTTTGGCTTGATTTATTTTGACTTGAACGGCTTGAAGGTTATCAATGACATGTACGGACACCAGGCTGGTGATTTGTTGCTTCGCTCCGTGGTAAGCGCAGCCAAGGGTATCCTTCGTGAATCCGACCTATTGTTCCGTATGGGCGGTGACGAGTTCATGGTGATTTGTCCGGAAACTGATAAGCAGGGTGCATTCATTTGTGTGGATCGTATGCAGAAGGCAATCTCGGAAATCACCATTGTGGACAAGAAGGTTTCCTTCGCTTACGGTGTAGCGCATTCTTCTGAAGACTACAAGGAAATGGACGACATGATGCATAGTGCAGACGTGTCCATGTACGAGTGCAAGAAGAAGATGAAAGCTGGTCGATGAGATGCAAGGGGGACAAGATCCCCCTTGGAACCCCTACGAAAATGTGCGATGCACATTTCCGATAGAGGGGCATTCCCCTCAACCCCAATAGAGTTAGGTAATGAAGCGATGATGGGCTGAACCCTTCCCCCTAGATTTTATTGAAAAAAGCAGACCGTTTGGCCTGCTTTAATTTTTTTTCAGGAGTTCACTTGGAAGGGGAGCCCCTCATGTCATTATAAAGCTTTACGAACTGCGTCAAGCAGGGCGGTGAGGCGTTTGCCGATTTCGTCCCAGTTGCCTTCCTGCATCAATTTTGCGCTAAAGATGCTTCCGCCAAAGGCAAGGAGGTTGGCTCCGGCCTTCAGGTACTCGCCGGCGTTTTCTGCACTGACGCCGCTACAGGCAAGAAGCGGGATGTCGCGGAAGGGACCGCGGAGGGCCTTGATGTACTTGGGGCCGCCAACGCAATCCACCGGGAAAATCTTTACGGCGGTGGCGCCAAGATCGTAGGCTTTCTGCACTTCGGTAGGAGTCAAGGCCCCTGGAATGATCGGTGTATTCTGGGCCGCCGCAGTACGAATAATGTTGCTTCGGGTATTGGGTGTCACAATGAAGCTGGCGCCAGCAAGCAACGCTTTTTCAAGGTCCTTGTCGTGTCGAACCGTGCCTGCACCGACGGCGATGCCGTAGGGCTTGCATGCATCGCGTAACGCGGTGATGATTTCTGCAGCGCCATCGGTATTCATGGTGACTTCAATGGCCTTGAGGCCGCACTTGTGTGCAGTCTTTGCACAAAGTTCCTCGGATCCCTTAGGGATGTCGCGGAGGATGCCGATGACCGGCATGTCTTTTAAAAATTCAAGTAAATCCATGCCCTAAATATACAAGAAAAAATAGAAGGGGAAAACTATAAAAAGATGTTTTGACTTTATCCGTTTTTGAAAAGAACGAAAACTTTACAGGATATGAAAAGTGCCGACGTTTTACCGCCGGCATTTTGATGTTTTTAAAGTATCGAGGTGTTTACTTCACCCTGAAAGCCTTGGAGGCAAGAACCTTGTTGCCAGAAACCAGCTTTGCAATAAGGGTTCCGCGCTTGGGAAGTTCCTCGAAGCGGACTTCGCCATAGGTGCCTTCGAAAGACCTGCTCATCAGCTGATTGCCAAGCAGGTCGAAGATCTTGAGGGTCTTTACTCCCTGGGCGCTAGCTTGAACAAGGAGGCTCTGGCCGGTAACGAACATCTTGGCGCTTGCTGCAGGGGCGACAACCTTGATTGCTTCAAGTTCTTCTATAACTCTGTCGCTGGTTTCGTTACCGGGGCCGTAACCCCACAGGAGTTTGCCCTTGCTGCGGATAACGATATAGGGGTCGGCGGGGGCTTCCTGGTAGTCTCCCTGGTCCTTATCCCAAATAGGGGCGCCTGCGTAGACAGGCGCATCCTTGGTTGCGGAGTGAGAGGAGAAACTCCAAGCATCTTCCAGCTTGACGATAGATGTTTGGAGCAAGGTTTCACAGGTGCCTCCATTATACAACCCTTTCGAGATGGAAAGATCAAGCTGTATCTTGTTTCCTGCTTCAATAGAACCCAGAACGATAGGCAGGGCCCAAGTATAGGTCTTGGTTTCGTCGTTGTAGGTTCCGTCAATTTTTTTCGGGTTGTAGCTATCAATGCGTAACTGATATCTAGGGGCAGCATCGTCGTTGCAGGGCTTATTAAAACCAGCCTCATCGTAGGCTTGACAGATGTCAGAATCAACTGTTACAGCACATTTTTTCACGTCATCTTCGGTAGCTTCGTAGTAAATATAGGTAACAACGCTGTCTTGCTGAATTGTAGTTCCGTTAACAATTTCTAGATGGACATAATCTAATGAACCGAATTTATAACGGTATGCAGCCGCATAGACATTGTCTTCACTAAACGGTGTTGCGTCGGTAGTTTTGCAGTTGTCGCACTTCTTTTCGTAGTAGTCGTTGCCGCCATTGCTTAGAATGGTGAGAGAGGATGTAAGGACTGCGGAGGCGTCAAGACAAATTTCGGAAATGTGATAATCCTCCCAACTCATGTTATAGGGAACCATGGAATTCTTGCTGTCGGGGGTTACGCCGCCAAACAGTCCTCCGACAGGACGTACATACTTGTAATTCCAAGCAGGAGTGTTCTTGCCTTCGGGATTGGATGCCCTATGGTGAGGATGGTTATCGTTCTTGTCACCAACTCCGTAGACAAAGGAAATATCCCAGGGATTTACGCCCAGCATGTAGTTCAACTGGTTGATTCCCAACTGGAGCATTTCCTTGGAATTTAAGCTGCCACTTAGAGATGACAACTTCAAGCCTTGTTTTTCTATGTCTGCAGCCACGTCGGCGTAGGCCAGAACTTCAAAGATGTTGCCTGCTTGCCAGCGGTTGTAAATCCAGGTTTGATCGGTAAGCATGGAGTACCAGGTAGGGCCATAGTTGACGGTATTGCTTTTCCAGCCAATATCACTTTTGGGAAGTGTAATGGAACCTTTTCCTTCACCACTTACGTCTCCAAGGTTTGCCACCATGTCTGCAACGCAGTCTTCAATGGCGGCCAAACGTGAAGCCTCTGTAAAACCAAAGGCCTCAGCCTTATCCTTGTCCGCAAGAATCAGTTTGTAAAGAGCGTACAAGGCGTAGCTATGGCTATTGGCCCAAGAAGTGTTTTTGCGGTTTTTTAAAAGTGCTCCTCTTTCGCCTTCATAGGCAAACCATCCGTTTTCAAAAAAGCCTGCGCCAGAATCCCCGGTTTTACCGGTTTCCGTGTTAAACAAGGCGTCATACAGGTATTCCTTTTTGCCGGTAGCATAAAGAAGTGCTACAGAAGCCAGAGCCATATCATCTTCGAAGTCGTTGTTTCCGTTATATGCGGAAGAACTCCAGCCTGCAGCTTTTGTGTTATAAACAAATGGTTTGCCGTCATCGTAGGTGTCCAAGCCGAGAGCCAAGGACTTGGCGAAGTAGTACATCTTTTCGGCAATGGTAAGGCAGCTGTCTGCAAAATCCTTGTCGTACTTGGCGTACAGCTTTCCTACGATGGCAAGGCCTGCGGCAATTTCACCACCGATATTCGAACCGATCTCGCCAAGGCGCAGGTCTCGTTCAGCGGCACCACCACGACTAGAAACAGTGATTGCGTCCTGAACTTCAGGGCGTCCCCACCAGCCATGATCGGAACCGTAATTACCCACGGAAACGACCATGTTATCGATTACACCCTTGGCTGCACGATAGGAATTGACAAAGAATGCTGCTCCATGGGCTGCTTCGCGAAGAACGTCAGGAACATCGTCTGTCTTTACAAAATCGCCCTGGTTGTAGGCGTAATGGTCCACGTCCTTTGCGGGGTTGGTGGCGGACATCACGGCCAAAGTCATAAAGGCAAATGCCTGGGTCTGTGATTCCTTCAGATGGTCGCCGCAGTCGTACCAACCGCCCTGCAAATCACCTGCCTCAAAAGAAATGTCTTCAACGACGGTGGACTTATAACCTTCTGTTTTAACAACCTTGCCAGATCCATCCTTGGTGTGGCTGGGGCCGTGGAACCAGGATTGGGAATCACCGCTACGCTGGATGCCAAAGAATTTCAGGGAGGCGTCCTTCACCATGGTGTAAACGTCTTCGCTTACAATGAAGGTGCTGGAAATCTCGTTGCCTACCTTGATGCGAAGGCGCTTCTCGGTAGGAACGGACTGGGGAATGTTTCCTATTTGGATAATTCCTGTGGTTCCGGTAAAATCAATTTGGTAGCGTTTTTTGTCACTGCTGGTATTGTTTGTGCCTGCAATAATAGTCCAGTCAGAAGAAGTTTCTACTTCGCTGTTCTTAAAGTTTCCCGTGACCTTGGGGCTCAGGGATTTGCCCATTTCGTCAACCACTTCGAATTCTTCGGCGGAACCTACAAAGTAGAACTGGCGTTCAGTATCCTTCTTCAGGTAACCTGCCTGGTTTACGCGGATAGGGGAAATCTTGGTATTGATGGCGTCGAGATAGGCCTGGTCCAAGGTATCGGGCATCAGGGCGCCGGCTTTGAAACTAGCAGGGGTCCTGGGGATATCGAGGACACCGATTTTTTTGGTAATGGTTATGTCAAACTTGTCTATGACCTTGTCGTCCCAGGTCAGGGGCCATGTGGGGCGAATCAAGTCATAAGGTGTGGTGGCTGCAAAAGCTGCAGTGGCAGAAAGTGCTGCAATGGTTGAGGCCGTTATAAAAAGCTTTTTCTTCATACTTGCCGTAATCTCCTCGCTATATAAGAGGAAATATAAAATTACATCCAAATTATGCAAGCAAAATGTAAGAAAATGCTGGCGATTTTTAGCTAATGGGAGATTTATTCAAATCTCAGGGCTTCGATAGGATCAAGCCTGCTTGCCTTGCGTGCGGGGTACCAGCCGAAGAATACGCCGGTGACAAAGCACACGCCGAAGCTTACCACAACGCTGGAAATGGAGACGATGGTTGGCCAGTTCAATATGGACTTGACCGCCTGGGATGCTCCAAAGCCAAGAGCGATTCCGATGGCGCCACCCAGCAGGCTAATCATCACGGATTCAAAAAGGAACTGCAGAAGTATGTCGCGGCCGCGGGCGCCGATGGCCATGCGCAAACCGATTTCCTTGGTGCGTTCGGTAACGGAAACGTACATGATGTTCATGATGCCGATACCGCCCACCAGAAGGCTGATGGCTGCAATGGCCGTAAGCACTAGGGACAGCATGTCGGATGTGGCTGTCATGGTGGTGATCATTTCTTCCTGGGTAAAGATTCGGAACGGGTCCGTGGGTCTTGTCCACTGACGGCGTTCCTTCAGGATGCCCATGATCTCTTCCGTAGCCTGGTCGGCATAGCCTTCGCCGATAGAGTTGGCGTAGATAGTTCGGATTTCCGTGGTGGCGTTGAAACGCTTCATCACCGTTTGGTACGGAGCGAAAATCACATCGTCATTATCTTGTCCAAAATCGCCGGAACCTTTTGACTTTAAAGTGCCAATGACTTTTAGAGGAATGCTCTTGTAGCGAATGGTTTTGCCGATGGGGTCTGCATCGGGGAAAAGGTTCTTTGCCACGGTCTGACCGATGACACAAACCTTTGCCATATGGTCGGAGACATCATCGAACATCACGCCATCTTCAATTTCGTAGTTGCGAATTTTCAGGTAGTCGCTGGAAATGCCACTAAGCTGGGTGGGGGAGTTGTTGTTGCCCGCGATAGCTTGCCCATTGGCGGATATCATGGGGGAAATGGCGTCAATGTATTGGGCTTCGTTTTTCAACGCGATGACATCGGCCTCTTCCAGGGAAACTGCGGATTCGGTTTGCACGCCGCCACGGCGATCGCGGTTGGGCATGATGATGATGGCGTTGGTGCCCATGGATGTCATCTGGTCCTTGATGGCTTGCTTAGAGCCCTCGCCGATAGCGACCATGGTGATGACCGCAGCTACACCGATGACAATGCCGAGTACGGAAAGCACCGTGCGCATGCGGTTACGGAGCAGAGCCTTCAAAGCCATCTTGATAAGTGTCAACGGACTCATTGGTCTCCCTCCTCATCAAAAGATTCCGGCGGAGGCAAAGCTTCGTAGGCGGCTCGGGCGTCTTGGATATTTTCGTTGATTGCGTCTTTTTTCAACAAGCCATCGCGTAGGGTGACGGTTCGCTGGCTAAAGGTGGCGATGTCGGGTTCATGGGTCACGAATGCGATGGTTTTCCCCTGACGGTGAAGTTCCTGGAAAATCATCATGATTTCGTAGCTGGTACGGGTGTCCAAGTTACCCGTGGCTTCGTCGGCAAGAATAATGACGGGATCGTTGACCAAAGCGCGGGCGATGGCAACGCGCTGCTGCTGGCCACCGGACATCTGGTTGGGCAAATGGTTCATTCGGTCGGAAAGGCCTACCATTTCAAGAGCCTTGATAGCGCGCTTGCGGCGTTCTGCGGCAGAAACTTTTGAATTATATAATAAAGGCAGTTCCACATTTTCCAGGGCGGTGGTTCTGCTCAGGAGATTGTAGCTCTGGAATACGAAACCGATTTTCTTGTTTCGAATGCGGGCCAGGGCGTCTCGGGAAAGCGTTTCCGTGTGTTCCCCATCTAATATATAGTGCCCGCTTGTTGGCTTGTCCATGCAACCTAGGATGTTGAGCATGGTGGATTTGCCGGAGCCGCTGGTTCCCATAATAGTCACGAACTCACCTCGATGAATATCGAAGCTAACGCCCTTCAACGCATGGACGGTTTCTTCGCCCATTTTGAAGTCTCTTTTAAGACTTTGTATGGAAAGGATGGGGTCTTTTTCTTGCATATTCAGTCGTTTGGATGCTTATGATGGGCAAAAAGTTGCGTGCTATTGCAAAAAAAAATGTGAATTTGTTGTGAATTACGGTCTTTTTATGTTGTATCAAAAAAATATGCTCTTTGACACTGTTTCATAAAATGCTAAATTTGCACCGAAATTTAATAAAAGTGGTCCGTGTGGGTTTGGTTCCTTGTTCTAGCATGCGGATTACCATTTCATAGGAGAGACGATGAAAAAATTCGTTGCATTATCATTGCTCGCAGGCGGAATGGCTTTTGCTCAGTCCGGCTTGATGGGTGGAACCTCTGGTATTCACCAGCACAACGCTTATACGTTGGGTCAGTGGGGTATCGAAGTTGGTACCGGTGGCGATATCGCTTTGGACTCTTGGGCAATTGCTCGTGGTGGTATTCTGTACCGCGATGGAAAGGGTGCTGGCATCAGTGAATGGGCTGGAACCATCACTGGTAACTTTAACGGTGCAATCGGTTTGAGCGATTTCTTGGACATCGGTATGTCCTTGCCGCTGTACTATGACCATACCAATACCTTGGGTATGGATCCTATGGACATGATGAAGGCTTCCCGTGGTGACGTGAACCTTTGGATGAAGATCAACCCGATTGGCGACGAAAGCACTGTCTTCGCCTTGGCTACTGTCATTGACTTGTACCTCCCCACTGGTGACGTTTCTGTAGGTATGCGTCCCCGTCATGCTTGGTACCTGAGCGATGTTGGTGGTACCACTTTCCCGTACACTTCTGCTGACTTGAACATTGGCGCTTCCTTGGTGTTTACCTTGAATTTCACCAACAAGGGCATTCCTTTGATTTGGAACACCAACGTGGGTATCGTTTATGCTGACGAAGGCTCCTCTACCTTGACCTATGGTACTGGTTTGAACTTCGTCGCTACCGACTGGTTGGAAGCTTTTGTGGAATATTCTGGCGAATTCCGTCTGGAAGGCGACTACTACGAAATCAACTTCCTGGAAGACCCCATGCGTTTGACCCCGGGTCTCCGTTTCCACTTGCCGTGGAACCTCGAATTCTCCGCAGGTCTCGATGTTTCTATCCGAACCCTCAGAAACTTTACCTGGGACTGGGATAAGGAACTTGAAAATGTGGACAAGTACACTGTTCACTACTACGACTCCAAGGGACAGACCATCAAGTACGGTTATGTTCCGACTCCGAACTATGCTGGCACTGCTACTCTTACTTGGCGCTTCGGTGGCAAGCTTGACAAGGATACCGATAAGGACGGCGTGAAGGACGAACTGGATAAGTGCGATCATTCTCCGGAAGGTGCTGTGGTTGACTCTGTTGGCTGCCCCATCGACTCCGACAAGGACGGCTTGTTCGACGGTCTCGATAAGTGCGCTAACACTCCGAAGGGTGCAATCATCGATACTACCGGTTGCCCGATGGATTCCGATAAGGATGGCGTTTACGATGGTATTGATAAGTGCGACAACACTCCGGCTGGCGTTCCTGTTGACCAGGATGGTTGCGTTGCTGACTTTGATAAGGATGGCGTACCTGACGGTCTCGACAAGTGCCCGAACTCTCTGCAGGGTGCTGTAGTTGACTCTACTGGTTGCGTTGCCGATGCTGATAAGGATGGCGTTGCTGATTCCCAGGATAAGTGCGCTGACACTCCGAACGGTGCTGTGGTAGACTCTGTTGGCTGCCCGGTTGACTCCGACAAGGATGGTGTTGCTGACGGTCTCGACATGTGCCCGAATACTCGTGAAGGTGCTAAGGTTGATGAACACGGTTGCGATGACGACTTTGACGCTGACGGCGTTGCCAATGCTCAGGACAAGTGCCCGAACACCAAGCAGGGTGTGAAGGTTGACTCCACTGGTTGCGCTCTCGATGGCGACAAGGACGGCGTACCTGACGGTCTTGACAAGTGCCCGAACACTGCTGAAGGTACTGCTGTTGATGAAACCGGTTGCGCTCTCGACTTCGATAAGGACGGCGTACCTGATGCTCAGGACAAGTGCCCGAACACTGTTTCCGGTCTCGCTGTTGACTCCACTGGTTGCGCTCTTGACTCCGACAAGGACGGCGTACCTGATGGCTACGACAAGTGCCCCAATACTCCGAAGGATGCTCCGGTTGATTCCACTGGTTGCTTCCTCGATACCGACCGCGACGGTGTACCTGACTACGAAGACAAGTGCCCGAACACTGTGGCTGGTGTGAAGATCGACAAGAAGGGTTGCCCGGTTAACAAGAAGGAAGACCCGGATCAGTTGAAGAAGGGCATTGCCTTCCAGACCAACTCCGCTAAGCTTACCAAGCCCAGCTATGCAACCTTGGATGACATTATTCGACTGATGAACAAGATTCCGGATGCAAAGCTTGAAGTTCAGGGCCACACCGATAACACCGGTTCTGCAGAAACCAACAAGAAGCTTTCTCAGGATCGTGCAGAAACTGTGGTGAACTACTTCATTAGCAAGGGCATCGCTGCAGAACGCGTCCGCGCTGTGGGTTATGGTCCCGAAAAGCCCATTGCCGACAACAAGAGCAAGCAGGGCCGCGCTAAGAATCGTCGCGTGGAACTGGTTCCGTTCTTTGACTAATTCTCGCGAGATTCAAAGGAATTAAAAATAAAAACGTCCGCCATCTGGCGGGCGTTTTTGTTTGTATATAAAGCCGAAATTTTATTTGGATTTAAAAACCCATTTCTTGTACATAGTGAAACTTACAAGAACGTAGACCACATTTGCAACGATGTTGGCGAAATAGCTGGGCTTCATAAATTTTGATACGAACTCGTTGAAACCAGCAAGCCAGCTGAAGTGGGCGAGGGCGTAGACGCAGCCTTCCAATACGGCGAGGTTCACTCCATAGGCGCAGACGAACACCACCAGGAATCGAATGATTTCGGATTTCTTGTCGTTATGGCTTTTGAAATTCCAAATGCGGTTGCAGAGGTAACTATTACAACCTCCGGCCACGAAGCCGAGGAAATTGGACAGTTCCAAATTCCAGTCCAGCAGCTGATGAAGTACCCAGACCACCAAAAGGGTGATTAGGGTGTTCATGATGCCGATGATGTTGTACTTAATGAAGTGAAGCATGTGCGAAAAATATTTATTTTGTCGTATCATGAATTGGATTGAAGACAAAAAGTGCACCGCAGAAGAAGCGGCTCTCCTTATTAACGATGGTGATGTTCTTGGCGTTTCCGGATTTACGCTGGCCGGATACCCGAAGGTGGTGCCTACTGCACTTGCTGCCCGTGCCGAGCGACTTCATGCTGAGGGAAAGCCTTTTCAAGTGACGCTTTTCTCCGGAGCTTCTACCGGTGATTCCTGCGATGGAGCACTTGCCCGAGCAGACGCTGTCAGCTTCCGCATGCCTTACCAGTCCAATCCCGCTCTCCGCAAGGCTATCAACTCCGGTTCCATCAAGTACATTGACGCCCACCTGGGTAAGATGGGCTACTGGATCCGTACGGGTGCGCTGCCCCGTCCCACAGTTGCCATTGTGGAAGTGACCCAGATTTTGCCCGATGGCCGCGTGTGCCTTTCTACTTCCGGCGGCAATTCCGTTACCTTCCTGGAATCTGCAGAAAAGATTATTCTGGAATTGAACACCCGCTTTGGGGAAGCTTGCATCGGCATTCACGATGTGGCGCTGCCGGAACTTCCGCCTCACGCAAAGGCTTTGCCTATTGATGCTGCTGGCGACCGTGTTGGCGATACTTTCGCCCGCGTAAACCCGAACAGGGTCGTCGCCATTGTGGAACAGTCCCGCTTCGATGAAGTGACGCCTTTTGTTGAACCAGATGAGATTTCCCGCAATATCGGCGACCGCATTTTGGATTTTGTTCGCTACGAGGAAAAACGGGGTCGCCTCCTGAAGGGGCTTGCCTACCAGAGTGGTGTGGGTAAAGTTGCAAACGCTGTTCTCTCCGCCATGGCTGCGGACAGTCGCCTCCATCAGATTGACCTTTATACCGAAGTTATCCAGGAAGCGGTTCTTCCGCTGCTGAAGAATGGCAAACTTGGTATCGCTTCCGGCACGGCTCTTACTTTGTCTGGAAGCACCCAGAAGGAATTTGTGGCTAACGCTGAAGAGTGGAAGAAGCATTTGATTATCCGCCAGCAGGAAGTGAGCAACAGCCCCGATGTTATCAAGCGCATTGGCGTCATCTCCATGAACACGGCTTTGGAAGTGGATATCTTCGGTAACGTGAACAGTTCCCTGGTGACGGGTTCCGCCATGATGAATGGTATCGGCGGCTCTGCAGACTTTGCACGTAACTGCCTGCTGGGATTCTTCATGACTCCTTCTGTTGCAAAGAATGGAACTATCAGTTCCGTGGTACCTTACGTAAGTCATGTGGACCATCCGGATCACGACACCATGATCTTTGTGACGGAGCAGGGACTTGCCGACCTTCGTGGCCTTGCCGCCGAAGATCGCGCCCGCTTGATTATCAAGAACTGCGCCCACCCCAATTTCAAGGAACCGCTGAGCGACTTCCTGGAATACAGTCTAAAGCATGCCAAGGGCATCCATATGCCTCTGGCTATTAACCGCGCCTTCGAAATGCATCAAAAATTCCTGGAAACGGGATGCATGTTGTAGTTGGACCAGCAATTTCTAAACAAATAGTGTAAAATTCCGCCTAGATTGCCTTAAAAAACCGCAATCTAGGTGTTGTAATTAATTTTTTCGTTGGAAAGCCTTGGTTGGCTTTTTATATTCTCCAATTATGATGTTTGGAAAGAAAGATTTGCAAAAAAATTCCTCTCCATTTAAGTGGTTTTTTGTTGCGTTGTCTGTCATGGCCCTGTTGACAGCCTGCGATGACAAAAAGCATTTTGCACCTGAATTTGAAGAAGGATTCGAAGATAACAAGGGTGGCTCAGATTCCGGATCGAATAATGGTTCGGACAGTTCTTCCGGTATTCCGGATACAGGGCTTTCTGATGAGCCTGTGGTGGAAGATACTACCGCAGTTTCCGACGTAAACCAGCTTCCCAAATGTACCTCCTCCAACGAAGGTGAATCTTTTTTTGTGGCTGCAGAAAATACGCTGTATTTCTGCGTCAAGGGTGAATGGGACAAGGATGCCGTAGAAACTCTTGGGGTATCCTGTGCCGATGGAAAATTGATTCTTGGTGCCGCTGAAGTCGAGGCGGTTGAAGAAGGCCCGGATAGTTTCGGCTATGACACACTGACCGCAGCTGTTGTCTATCGTCGCGAAGGCGTGCCTATGGCAGGCCTTGTAGAAAAGGGCACGTTCCTCCATGGAACTTCCGTAACAGTGGTGGAACTGGATAGTGCGAAACGTTTGGCTGATTCTGAACGAAAGCACACGACCTGTATTACTACCAGTGATGGCTCCTACACTTTTGACGCTTTCAATATTGTTTCTCCTTATGTTCGAGTGGAGGCTTCCGGTTATTTCAAGAGCGAATTGACTGGCGGTCTTTCTGCAGACTTGATTACCTTGAGAAACGTGACCGACTTGACGGAACGAGATTCCGTGAACGTCAACATCCTGACGCATATTGATGCGGTGGTTACGTCCTTGCTGGTAGAACAGAGCGGTTACAATTCCACGGTTAGATCCGTTAAGGAATTGTCTTTGAAGCGAATTCTTTACTCTTTTGGTGTGGTGATTTCTGGCTTCAATGATAATCTTTTCAATCAGAGTCAGGGTGGCTTTGGTTTTGGGTCGACCCAGACTGTTTCCAAGATTTCCGATGAAATCAATTTGTTCGATGATGATGAATTTGGTAAGGCTCTTGTGGCTATTTCCATCATGATGCAGCGAAATGGTTCCGGTCAGGAAATGCTGCAGTACGTTGGCAAGATTGCTGAGGAAATCGCCCGCAATGGAAGATGGGTGGACGGAAATTCTCGCGCCGATTTGGCCGACTGGCTTATGGCTCTTGATGTTAATGGTGATTTTGAAAAGATTCGCAAGAACATTGCCGGCTGGAAACAGGGTGACGTGCCTGATTTCGAATCCTTGCTGCGCAAGTTCTGGACCACGGAATTCCAGTTCCCCACTTGCAACAAATCTAACGATGGCATGGTTACCCACATCGGCTATAGCCAGAGTTCTTACTTTGGTTGCAATTACCAGGATACCGCGAAGACCAAGGTTCGCTTTACCTGTGATGCGGAACTCGGCCGTTGGCGCGCAGCTACCGACATCGAAAAGGATACGGTGGGCCTTGGCGCAGATACTTCCAAGTACGATGGTGCAATTCGTCCGGGCGTGATCAACAAGGACAAGAGCTATATCTACGAGGCTTCCAAGAAACAGTGGCGTGCTGCAACGAGCGACGATATCATGGACTTTACTGATGTCGCTGATGTCTACAATGGCTTGGCTGCAGATGAATCTGTGGTGTTTGTTCTCCGTCATGCTGAACGTACCAATGAAACTGGTTCCAAGGGACATCTGACCGATAACGGCAAGGCCCAGGCAAAGAGCGTTGGTGCGAAGTTCAAGTATGCGGGTTCCATACATTTTGCCTATTCCGGTTACACCCGCACGTTGGAAACTTGCGAAGGCATCGCTTCTGGAGCGGGAGTGAGTGCTAGCCCGGAGATCCTTGATGGTCTTGATGGTAACTGGTATGTCAAGAATGGTGATCCGTCTATTGAATCCCTGACTAGCTGGGCCTACACAGGGAAGCCGGCCGGTGATTTCTATGACCTGGAACTTCGCAGTCAGGAATTTGTTTCCAGCTACATTTTGACAAGACAGTACAAACTGCAAAAGGTGAACTTCTATATCTCCCATGACATGATGGTTCTTCCCTTTGCTGTTTACGCTTCCCAAGGAAAGGTGGACCTGCGTTTCTTTGATGTCCAGGGAACCCGCAACTGGCTGAACTTCCTGGCGGGGGTGGCCGTGATTTACAATACCGCAGGCAAGGTTCGCTACGTGCCTGTCCGTGGCCTTGATTCCGGCACCATGAAGCTGTAGTTTTTCATAGTTTGTAAAGTATTCCCAATGAAAGGTCCCCGGGTTTCTCGCGGGACCTTTTCTTGTGGAAAAAACACCTTGTTTTCCCTACAAATCTCTCGTCTCTCGTCTTTCGCCTCTCGTCTATATACTACATTTCCATCGTTGATTTTTATCAAAATGTTCACCTAAAAGAATGGATAAAATCCAATATGAATGAAACGCAACAGAATACTGCAGAATCCCAGGTAGCTCCCGCTGCCGAAGGTGCTGTAGTGGCTACCCCGGCAAAGGCTAAGGGACGTTTTGACGAGCAGATCGGCTTGATGTCTCCTACTGATGCCGCCAAGGTTCAGGCTCAGCTTGACCTTACTCCTGGTGGCGATTCCGCTGTCTTCGAAATTGTCGAAGCCCACGGCGGTGGATACCAGGTTCTTTACAAGACTTACGATCAGTCCGTGACTGCCCGTAATGCCCTCAAGGCTCAGGACGATGCATCTGCAAAGGTGCTCCCCATCGCCAAGGCAACCTTGGGCAAGGAATACTGCAATGGCAATGTCGTAGAAGGCACCTGCCAGGGCGAAAAGGAAGTCTTCACTATCGGCAAGCTTGCTGAATTCCAGGCAACTGGCCTTATCGTAGTGATGGCTGTGATTATCGGCCTTTGCTTGCTTTGCTACCTGATGAACTTCGTCATGGCAAAGCTTGGCCTCAATGTGGACAAGGCTCCGGCACCCGCAGTCAAGGCTGCTCCTGCCGCTGCTCCGGCTGCAGCACCTGCTGCCGCTGCTCCCCGTACCATTGGCCCCGCTCACTGCGACTGGGATCCCAATGCTAAGAGCGTTCATCCGGGTATGACCAACAAGCAGCTCCAGGCATTCCTGTCTATCGCTGCTATTGCCGCCCTCGAAGAACATCCGGGCCTCACCAACGACGAACTGGTAGTGATCATGACCGCAGCTGCAACTCAGGTCCTGGGTCAGCCCTGCCGCGTCACCGCATACAAGAATGTTAACTCTCCTGCTTGGACCATCGTCTAAGGATCAGGAACAACTTTTAAAAATTCAACAGGCTATTTAGCCAGGAAAAAGAAAAATGAAGAAGACCGTACGTATCAGTTTCGAAGGCAAGAGCTACGATGTAGAAGTTGAAGTTCTTGATTCCAATGTCGCAGTTGCTCCGGCTGCTGCTCCTGCTGCAGCTCCCGCTCCGGTTGCTGCTCCGGCTCCCGCTGCTGCACCGGCCGTTGCTGGTGGCACCGAAGTTAAGAGCCCGCTGGCTGGTTCCGTGTTCAAGCTGAAGGTCAAGGTTGGCGACAAGGTTGAAGCAAACCAGGAAGTCGCAATCATCGAAGCTCTCAAGATGGAAAACCCGGTTGTCGCTCCTTGCGCAGGTACCGTGAACTCTGTTTCCGTTAAGGAAACCGATACCGTCGTCGACGGCCAGACTCTCCTCACCATCGCTTAATTCAGCCTACTGAGGTATATTAATGAGTTCAATCCTTAGCTCCGTTGCCCAGTTCGCTGGCGACACTGGCTTTGCCTACATCACGCCGTCTATGATCGTGATGTGGCTCGTCAGCTTCGTCCTGATGTACTTGGCAATCGTGAAAAAGTTCGAACCGCTGCTGCTCTTGCCGATCGCACTGGGCGCTCTTGCGGTGAACATCCCCACCAAGGGATTCTACGATGGTGGCTGGAGCATCGAGGGCATGTTTGTCCCGACCGAAGGCCTCTATTACTACATCAGCCAGGGTATCCACCTGGAACTCTTCCCGCCCATCATCTTCCTGGGCGTGGGTGCCATGACTGACTTTGGACCGCTGATTGCAAATCCCCGTACCCTCCTCTTGGGCGGTGGTGCGCAGTTCGGCGTTTTCGCTACCATGTTCTGCGCCGTTGCTTTCGGTGGCTTTACTCTTGGCGAAGCTGCTTCCATCGGTATCATCGGTGGTGCAGATGGTCCGACCTCCATCTTTACTGCAAACAAGCTGGCAAAGCACCTCATCGGCCCCATCGCCGTTGCTGCTTACACCTACATGGCTCTCGTGCCGCTCATTCAGCCGCCTATCATGCGCCTCATGACTAACGATGCAGAACGTAAGATCCGCATGAAGTCTCTCCGCAAGGTTTCCAAGGCTGAACGTATCGCATTCGCAGTCATGGTCATGGTTGTTTGCATCCTGGTCGTGCCCGATGCTTCTGCTTTGATCATCATGCTCATGCTGGGTAACATCTTCAAGGAATCCGGCGTTGTTGACCGTCTCGTTAAGACCGGTCAGAACGAACTCATGAACATCGTGACTATCTTCCTCGGTACTTCCGTGGGCCTCACTATGTCTGCCGACATCTTCCTCCGTCCGCAGACCCTCATGATCATCGCTATGGGCGTGGTTGCATTCGGCTTCTCTACCGCTGCAGGCCTCTTCCTTGCAAAGATCATGAACAAGTGCTCTCCGAAGAATCCGGTGAACCCGCTCATTGGCTCCGCTGGCGTTTCTGCTGTGCCGATGGCAGCACGTGTTTCTCAGGTTGAAGGTGCTAAGTACGACCCGCAGAACTTCCTGCTGATGCACGCTATGGGCCCCAACGTGGCTGGCGTGATCGGTACTGCAGTTTGCGCAGGTTACATGATTAGCCGCTTGAGTTAAGAGTATGGATTGTCATCCCGGCCTCAGAGCCGGGATCTCCAAGAAGCCCTCGGTTATTGCCGGGGGTTTCTTTTTGTTTCAACATTTTTTTGTATCGTAATGTCATGCCAAAAATTTCCACGATACAAAATTTCTTCCAAATTCATCAAAAATCTTGATGTTCTGTATAGTGGAATATTGCTTTTTCTTGTTTACTTGGTAAATTTGGGATTAGGGGAATAGGAGGTCCCAATGAAAAAAATTATTGAATACACAGATTACCGCAGGTACATCGCAGACTACTACGTTGACCGCAAGGCACGTAGAGCCTTTACCTGGCGAGATTTCGCAAAGAGCGCTGGGTTCTCGTCGCCGGTGTACCTCAAGATGGTTTCTCAGGGCGTGTATAACCTAAGCGACGCTGCTGTGGAGCGTGTTGCTGTAGCCATGGAACTGAAGGACTGGGAAGTGGAATACTTCAAGGTCTTGGTAGACTTGAACCACGCCAAGGACGACGAATCCAGAAGGACTCTTTTCAATGAGATGCTCAGCATCGCTGCGGCCCACAAGGCGACCGTTGTAGAAGGGGATTCCTTCCGTTATTTTAGCGACTGGAAGAACCCTCTGCTTCGTGAATTGGCACCTGCCATGGCTAACGCAAAACCTTTGGAAATGGCCAAGGCCTGCATGCCTAAAATTACCGCGGCAGAGGTTTCCGAGGTTCTCGCCTTTCTGACAAAGTCGGGACTTCTCAAAAAGGAATCCGATGGCAGCTATCGCCAAACGGAGCAGTTCGTCACCACCGGCCCCATGGAAATCACGCCACTGGCTGTTCGTCAGTTGCACCGCCAGATGGGCGAGCTGGCCATAGATACCATTGAGAATGTGGCTCAAAAGGAACGGCATTTTTCTGGCCTTACCATGGGGCTTTCTGAAAAGTCCTACGAAAAGGTGGTTCAGAAAATTGCTGAGTTCAGAAAGAGCGTGGCAGACATCGTCATGGCCGACGATAAAATGGAAAGAGTCTATCGCTTGAACATGCAGCTCTTTCCCATGTCTCAAAAAATTTCAGGGGAAAAGAAATAGGAGGATTATCATGAAGAATTTGTTCAAAAAGATTGGCGCAGGCTTTGCTGCTGCAAGTGGCGCGTGCTTGATGACTGCTGCAACCGTGGCATTGACGGGTTGTACAGACAACGGTGGCAATGTGGCCAATGGTGTTTCCGAAGAAACTAGCATTGCAGAGAATATTACCAATTTGAAGGGCTTGGTTCTAAGAAGCCTTGCTTCCTTTGACTTTGAAAATTTGGATTCGACAACTGTTAATTCAGGAAACTTTGGAAGTAGTTTATACCTGAAAAAGGTGCGTTTCTGCACGCTGGATCCAAAGACCCTGGCGATTGGGGATAGCTGTTTTGATGGAACTGTAAATGAAAACTCCAGTTACGAGGTGAAGGTTGAAAGCAATGGCTGGCGATATGGATTGTTGGAAGTAGATGTTTCCGATGTAGACGAGTCTAGACGATTGGAATTCGGTTACACCGAAGAATTTCTTGAATCGCATCGCTATAAGATGCATGCAATTATTGATGCAAAAAATCTCACTGCATCTAACGTGAATATCCTGACAGCTTGGAAATATTATCAGGTCAAGAAACTGGTGGAATCCGGTGCTAGCGTTGAGTCTGCAATGGCGCAGGCAGAAGAGGATGTTCTTGCTTCCATAGGAATTTATGGGGAGTACGAAAACTTTGGACGAATGGATGTTTACGGAAATACAAAGTCCGACCATTTGCTTCTTGCTGCGACCTATCTAATGGATATTCCGTCCATTTCCGACAATAGCGTTGTTGCTCGTGATATGAGAAACTTTGTAAGGAATAACGAAATTCATAACGATCCGTTCTGGCTTTCCATGGGCTTGGAAAAACCTAGTGAAGAAATTGTCGATCAGGTTGAAAGATTTGTGACTAATTATTTTGCTGTGGATGCGGGTTTAGGTCGTTGCGAAGAATCGAATGACGGGCAAATTGTTCGTGCAGGTGAACATGATTTTGGTTATGCGACTATCGAAATTAATAAGTATGGTTTAAGTCTGAAATGTTCTGACGGTCTTTGGGGCTGGTACGTTCCAGAGCTTGAACATACCGTTGGAACTATGACAGACTCTCGTGACGGACACGTTTACAAGACCACGACCTTTACAGTAAACGGTACAGTTCAAACCTGGATGGCCGAAGATTTAAAGTATGATTTGCCCGGCTCGAAATGTTTGCAAGATTCCTCCGAACTTTGTGAAAAGTATGGCCGTCTTTATACTTGGTCTGATGTGGTGCAGTTAGATACAACAGGCTTTACTGGGCCGATTAAGGAATATGCCCAAGAGGAACTGTATGGTGGTCTAGAAAAATGTATTGATTGGGCTATGACATATCTAGAGGAGTCTGTGTATGCTGAACGGCTTTTGGATGAGCCGGTTGTAGTTGATAGTATGGACGCGTATAAGTTATGTGTGGGTTGGGGTGTTGACCATGAAGGGATGCTAAAAAATGTAGACATTCGAAATCATCAGGGTATTTGCCCTGATGGATGGAGAGTCCCGTCGGAGAAGGACTGGAAACTCCTGACAGAATACATTGGGGATGACGACCACCTGGCCGTAAAGCTTATGAAGAAGAGTTCGTGGTATGGAAGCGAGGTCCGCATGACTAATTTAGGTAGATTCCGTGTTTATAATCGAGCCAGTGATGTAATGGATTTTTCTGCTGTTCCTAATGTATCTTATGGGCGAAGTGGTCGTTATGCAATAATCCCCAGCTTTGATGCCACGGACATCGAGTTTCATGGAACTTATGTGGAGTTAAGTGCTATGCCGGTAAGTGTTGGTGTCGGTGTCGGTGACTTTGAATACGAGTATTACGAAGCTGACGATTATGGCCCTGCAGGTCTTTACGCACTAAAGATGGGAGTCCGTTGCATCAAGAATCAGTAATGTCCAAAAAGTTTTGCGGTTAGGAGGAGTCCCGCGGATGCGTCCGCGGGACTTTTCATGCAAAAAAACTTTTTCGCGAGGTTGTCCCAGAGTTCACAATCGCTATGCGATTGCCCAGGGGTTCGGGGGCGGAAGCCCCTGAGTGATAAAAAAGACCCCGCTTTCGCGAGGTCTTCTTTTATTCGGGTGGATGACCGGACTCGAACCGACAACATCCAGAATCACAATCTGGGACTCTAACCAATTGAGCTACATCCACCATGAATGTGTGCCAAATATAAAAAAGCCACCCCGATTTTCAAGGGTGGCGATTTAATTTTTGCTAAAAAATCGATTTTTCGGAGCGAAACTCACGAATTAGTGCGATTTCAGCGCTAAACCTGCAAATTAGTCGTTCTTCAGCTTGGAAACGATGCGCAGGAAGTTGGCGCGCTTGAAGTCGTTACGGTGTTCTTCGCAGAAACGGGGATAGATGTACTGCTTGGGGAACACCTTGATGGAGAACATCTCGTTGCAGCCTTCCAGGCAGCACTTGAAGGTGAGGTCCATGGACTCGGTGTAGTTGTGGCGGAAGATGATGTTCTTGGATTCGATGTTTTCCACATCCTTCTTCTGCTTCTGGCGCTGCTTGATGTCGCGGTGCAATTCGCAGTACTTGGCGATCGGATGACCCCAGAATTCGCGGCCGCAGCCCGGTTCCTGGCAGACTTTCAACTTGATACGCTTCTTCTTCTTGTACTTAGGTAATTGCATAATTTCCTCGTTGCGCTCCGAGCCGTAGCCCGATTTCGTTAAAAGATAGTAAAAATGGCGTAAAAAGTGCTGCAAGAGGGTGCCAGTTCTCGGGTTTCTTACGTGTATATGGTATGAACGCTGAAACTTTGGAGGTTTTATGGTAAAAAAGGTGGTGTGTCTAGGGTGTAGGTTAAAAAAATGGGGCGTGGCCTTGGTGCTTGCTTGCGCATTCTTGGTGGGCTGCATGTATGTGTCCGGCGAGGTTATCGAAGAAAATGTGGCTAGTGCTACCTTCCTGGATGTTGGGCAGGGGCTGGCTGTTCTTTTCGAATTCGACGGAAAGTTCGCCATGTACGACTCTGGTCCCGACTCGGTGGGGGTGATGGACAGCCTGCGCGCTCGGGGCGTGGATACGCTTCAGTGGGTGGTGGCTAGTCACTACCATCGCGACCATGTGGGAGGCCTGCTGGAACTAGAGGATGGCCATGGTTCTGAGTCTGGAAGGTCGATGTCCCCTGGGCCGGTTGTAAAGCGGTTGTATGTGGGCCTGGACACCGCGGGAGGCTTTATTCGCGACAGTCTCTTTCGATTGGCCCGGTGTTTGAAAATTCCTGTGGACACGATTTTCCGTGGCAGCGAGATTACGTTGGGTGCGCTGCGATTGAAGACCTTGTGGCCACCAGCGTTTATGACCTTGGGTGGAAATGAATCTAGCATTGTGCTGGATGGACGCCTTGATTCGTCTACAGCATCTTTTTTGCTGGCGGGTGATCTGGATTCCGCTAGTGAACGCCGTCTCCTAGAGCTGTCGCCGTCCTTAAGTACAAACCTTTTACAGGTTCCTCACCATGGTTCCTCGGGAAGCAACTCGCTGAAATTCTTGTCTCAGCTGGCGCCTCGGTTTGCAGTCATCAGCGTGGGAGAAAACAACGGGTACGGTCACCCTACGAAGAGCGTCCTACAGAAACTGAAATATGTGATTGGCGATACCGCTGCAATCTATCGTACGGATTTAAATGGTACAGTAGAATTCCAGATGGTTCCTGGTGTGGGCGTCGTACCCTAGTCGTTAAAACCGATGCGTGCCTGAAAATGGCAGCGTGCCTTGAGGGGATTTCCCTTCATGTCTTCTGCGTTCATGCCGAACAAAACGGCGTGGTGCTTGGAATCCTTGAAACGGACCATGTCTACCTTTTCGCCCAGGGGGACCTGGTAGATGTAGTTCATTTGTATGGAACGGATGCCGCGGTTCCTTATTTCGGTACGGTCCAGGGCGTCCAAAACCCAGTCCACATAGCGGCAGTGGTTCACGTGATGATTGATGTCCAGATCTGTGTTGCGGCCTTGCACCTGGTCCACAACCTTCGGGAATAAACCCATGGGGAGAATGTCCAGTTTTTCAGGAAGTGCTTCGCGGCCTTCTTCAATAGGAACGGGGAAGGGGCTGGTGGATGGCGGAACAGCCTTCATGGTCTTCATATCTACCAGCAGCCAGGAGGAGGTTCCTTCTACCAGGATGTTTCCACGGCCGTCCTTGACCATGTAATCCTTGTAGATTACTTTGTCCTTATAGTTCTCCTTTGCCCAGGTGCTGATGTACAATTCTTCGCCAAGCACGGGAGTGTGAATCCAGCGCAACTTCATTCGGGTCACCACGCATCCGTAGCCGGCATTCAGCATGTTCCATAAGCCGTAACCTTTACGCTGTGCGTCCGCCAGGGCGGCTTCCTCTGTAAATTGAAAAAGTCGGGAAAGTCTTAAGCGGCTGTGCTCATCGCAATCAGAAAAACGGACGGTGAACTTCAGCTCGGTGATTTCATCAATGTCGACTGAAGAATTAACGGGATTCTTGGCTGCTGCGGCAATCATTTCTTCGGAAACAGACAAAGTCTCGGGTTCTTGTGCTTTAACAGATTTGGCCGAAGTTTCAACTTTTGCAGCCTTCTTTTGGGAACCGAAAATTTTTTTCAGAAACATTGATGCCTCGTTGCGTTATAGACCTTATTTGAACAGGCTTTCCTAAAACAATCTGGTTATAATTTATAAATTTGTGGTATGGCAGAACCTTTTTTTCGTCCCAGTTTTATTCAACTTCCCGCTCTTAGTTCCTACAATGGCGAAGTCCGTGTTCCGGGCTCCAAGAGTATTACCAACCGCGTTTTTTTGATTTCCGCCTTGGCAAAGGGCACGACCAAGCTTCATAACTTGTTGCGTAGTGATGATACCCGCTACATGGGCGAGGCACTCAAGAAACTTGGCGTTGACATCCAGATGTCCGAAGACTTCACCGAAGCGGTGGTCGTTGGAAATGGCGCCTGCCTTAATGCTCCCAAGAATGAAGAGGGCAAGAATGTTGCCGACCTTTATTTGGGCAACGCCGGCACCGCTATGCGATCTCTCTGCGCAGCACTGACTCTTGGTGAAGGTGAATTCAACTTGAGTGGTGAAGAACGCATGAAGGAACGCCCCATCCGTGATTTGGTGGACGCTCTCCACACTTTGGGTGCCGATATTACTTACAAGGAAACAGAAGGCTATCCGCCGGTTTGCATCAAGGCCCACGGCCTCAAGGGTGGCGAAGTCAGTGTCCGCGGAAACATTTCCAGCCAGTACCTGACGGCGCTTCTGATTTGCGCTCCCTACGCTGAAACGGAATTGCATATTCATGTCGAAGGCGAGCTGATTTCTGCCCCGTACATTTTGCTGACCTTGAACGTAATGAAGGAATTCGGTATCGAAGTTCGTCATGAAGGTCTTACCGATTTTTATGTTCCTAAGGGCGTTTATCAGAGCCCGGGCGACTACATGGTGGAAGGCGATGCAAGTTCCGCCAGCTATCCGCTGGCCGCTGCCGCCATCGCTCACGGAAAGGTCCGCGTTCTTGGCGTAGGTAGCAACTGCTGCCAGGGCGATGTGAAGTTTGCAAACGTTCTTGAAAAGATGGGTGCCAAGATTACCATGGGTCCGGACTGGGTCGAATGTGAAGGTCCTGCCGGTAAGTTGAATGCTATCGACTTGAACTTGAACGATATTCCCGATGCCGCCATGACTGTGGCTGTTCTGGCCTTGTTTGCCGATGGTACTTCCAAGATTAGCGGCATTGCCAGCTGGCGCGTCAAGGAAACGGACCGCATCGCCGCTATCGTCGCAGAACTCCGTAAGGTGGGGGCTGAGGTTTCCTCCGATATGGATAGCATTACGGTGACGCCGCCTGCTGACCTTCAGCCTGCTTCCATCGAAACTTATAACGACCATCGTATGGCCATGTGCTTCAGCTTGGTTGCGTTGGGCGGAGTGCCCATCAAGATTCTTGACCCGGCTTGCGTGAACAAGACTTATCCCAAGTACTTTGAAGATTTCCAGCGTATCGCCAAGTAGGCAGGCCAAGTAACGCCGATGAAAAGAATTCTGAGTTTTATTTGCTTCATTGCAGTGACTGCTTTTGCAGCCATCGATATTGATTCGTTCCAGGTCTACGTGGATTCCCTGGTTCCAGGTTCCCGTTATGGCCTTTCCATCCGTTCGGTAAAAACAGGTAAGGAACTGACCAACATCCGTGGCGACGAAAAGTTTACTCCGGCAAGTACTCTCAAGACTTTGACTACGGCTACCGCGATTCATTTTTTGCCCCTGGATTATGAACCCAAGACCTATGTGTCCTTGAACGGTAGCGTACAGAAGGGAACTTTCCATGGTTCTGTAAATATCCGTGGCGAAGGAGACCCGAATTTCTCTGGACGTTACTATGCTGATCCGTTCTACATGTTGTACGCCATGGTGGATTCCATCCGGGCATTGGGTGTGGATACCATTCGTGGCACAGTTGATTTGGATTCCAGTTACTACACGGGTCCATGGAAAGCGGAACACTGGCGCAAGAATTTCTATGACGCTTGGTATGGTGCAGAAATTGCTCCCCTGAACTTCAATGATAATTGTGTGGTGGTCCGTTTCAAGCCTGCTGAAAAAGAGGGCAAGCTTGCCGTTGCCGAGGTTATTCCCGACATTGGTTATGTGACATTGAAGAATGAAATGACCACTGTTCCGGGAAGAAAGAAAAAGTGGACCTGGGCTTTGGATCCGGTAAAGTCTGAAATCACTCTTGGTGGAACTATTGGTGTCAAGGTAGATTCTGCTCAGCTGGTGCTCCCCATTAGAAACCCTGTGGGATTCTTTAATGCAGCATTCATGTACGCTCTCAAGGAACGTGGAGTCACCTATATTCCCACAAAGGGTGTTCCCTCTGGAATTGAAATTGCCAAGTACGAATTTTCCGCGGCTCCGTTCCTCAGCATTCTCGATGAAATCAATCAACGTAGCCAGAACTTCCATGCCGAAGCCTTGTTCCGTAATCTTGGCGCACAAATGGCTGGCGAAGGCAGTGTTGAAGGCGGCAAGGCCATGGAGCGAAAGTTCCTTAATGAAATGGGCTTGAACCCCGATGATTTTGAAGTCTGGGACGGTTGCGGACTTTCTCCCAAGAACAAGTTGATGCCTTCTGTTGAAACAAAGCTTTTGGCAAAGATGGCTCGTCATCCTAAGGGTAGTTACTACATCAATAGCTTTGCAGGTCCCGGCCTTGGCACGGGCGGTAAGCGTCAGCTGGATTTGCCTTATCCCTGGCTGACCCGTTTCAAGACTGGTTTCATTGGCGAAGCTCATGCTCTTGTAGGTTACATCTTCGCCATGAACGGCGACACCCTTTCTGTGGCCATGTACTTGAACGAGACGGGTAAGAATCCAGATGCAACCTGCAAGGATGTCTTGGATACTCTTTGGTCCCGTCTGGTGATGCAGACCAATGACAATTATGCATCCTTGCTTGAAATGAAAAAGCTTTGGGTGGACGGCCAGAATGTTCGGGGCCTTTACGCTCGTCTGGATTACTTTACCAATGCTCTCAAGGGAAAGCCTTACCGTTTAGGTCCCATGGGTGAAGGCTACCTTGGAAATGTGGAATCCAAACCCTTGGTTTATTTGGATTCCGTAGACTGTGTGACTTTTGTGGAACACGCCTTGGCCTTGGCTCGCGCCACTCACGAAGATTCACTCTTCTGGGAATTGCAACGCATCCGTTATAAGGCGGGAAAAATCAGTTACCTGAATCGTAAGCACTATATGGTGGTGGACTGGGTTTCTGATTCCAAGTATGCGAAGATCATTCCCATGGCCGGCGATACTATAATTCAGCGCACCATGCCCAAGGTTGATTTCTTCAAGGCGAAGGGCTTGACTTATACTGTGAATGGTCAGGCAAAGGATGTGCCTTCTGATATCCGTTACTTGCCTTACGACAAGGCATTAGAATTTGCTAGCAAACCTTATTCCGGACCTATGATGGTGATTGGCGTTGCCTTTGTCGGAAAGTCCGAAAAGATCGATGCCACCCACACTGGGTTTGTCGTTTTAAGAAATGGTGAACTTCCTGTGCTGCGTCATGCTTCTTCCTTGAGAAAGCAAGTTATTGAGCAGCCCTTTGGCGAATACCTGGAAAGCCGCCGTGGAAAACTTCCTGGCGTGACTCTCTTTGAATTTGTTCAATAAGAATGGCGGCCAAATGAGCCGCCCTTTTTAATCGCCAAAATCGAAAGCCAGAATAGCAACCATTTCGTGCTGCTCTCCGCCTTCAAATAAAGTCCATGCGTCGGGTTCCCATCCATAGGCGTTTACGGTGAGCTCCTTGCCCATGGCAATTTCAGCCTTCTCGATTTCTTCCCACTGGATACGGCCTGCGGGGGCCTTGTAGTAGCGCAGCATGCCCAGAGCGTCCATAGATTCCGGATGGTCATCTACTAGCTGGTAAACGCAATCCTTGTAGGATTCGCCCTTCAGTCGGATAACGCGATAGAGTCGCTTGCGGCCTAAGAACTTGGACAGGTCGCTATGGTGAACATCCACTTTTGCGTTACCTCCAAAGAAGATGGACAACTCACGAAAAATTTCGGAGTTCTCGTCCATCAAAGGGGAAAGCTTCTTGATTTGTTCTGCAATATCTACCGGCATATCCCAAAGGTATATTTTTTCGGGAATGTCATCCCCGACTTGATCGGGGATCTTGCCGTTTATGGGTGTTGGAGTTGAACCAAATGTATTCGTCCTTGCAATCGTATTCGGGGCCGTCATTGAGGCCTCGGGCCGTAGTAAGCTGGACTATGAAGTGAGAGAGTTGGATGCGGAAACAGAAACATTTGGATCGTATGATGACAAACATCATGTTCATGCCCAAGTTCGTTGTGTCAAGGAATAAATCCCATTGGAGGGGTCTTTTAGGTTAGGAAAAGCTCCCGCTCGGTATATCCGGGCGGGAGTTCCTCCATTTTGGAATATCATTAAGGTGTTTTTTCTTTCAAGTGTGCATAAGGTCACTGCATAATAGGGCTTTGAAGAGTATATTTTTTTACGATTTTGGAGGTCTCTAATGATGTCTGATATTTTTAAGATGACGTTGGTTGGGTTGGGTGCGTCTTTGGGCTTGATGGGCTGTTCGGCAACGAGTTCTGAAACAACTCTTTCCGATGAATGTGGTGGAAAGGATTACAAGAAGAATCTCCAGCGCTGCTTTGGGGATCTTTTGGTGGATGCATGCAATGGAGGCCTGGTAGATTCCGTATTTACAGCTCAAGGTAAGTTCTATGTGTGTCGTAGAAACAATACTTGGCAAGAGGCTTCTAAGAATGAGGCCTACTTTGAAAGAGGCTGCGAGGCCGGAAACGAAAATGCTTCCCTTGAGTATGGCTACAGCACCGTTGTTTGCATTCAAGATACCTCAAGCAACTGGAAATGGGTGGTTGATAGTCAGGTTGAAGCGTCTCGTCTGAAATCCTCCAGCAGTTCAAAACCCGATGGAAGCAGTGATTCCAAGGTGGAATCTTCCTCTGATACTGCAGAAGAACCTAACTCTAGTTCATCATCAGTGACACATCGATACGAAAGTACAGTAGAGTACGATGGATACACCTACAAGACTGTGGGCATTGGCACGCAACTTTGGATGGCCGAAAATCTTCGTGCTACTACAGGAATTGATTCTAGCTGGTGCTATAATGATGAACCGAAGAATTGCGAAATATATGGACGTTTGTACACCTGGTCTACAGCCATGGGCATTGATGAAAAATACCAGACTCAGTCTGCGACAAAAGCTGGGGTTATTAGTAGGATAGAAAATAATCGTGGCATTTGTCCCGAGGGTTGGCATATACCTAGCGATGATGAATGGCAAACGCTATTTGACTTTGTTGACGCAAGTAATGGCATTGCTACCGCCGGCCAAAGTCTCTGTGATCCTAATGGGGCTTGGAAGGGATATGACAATTATCCTATGACAGATGACTATGGTTTTTCTGCAATTCCTGGCGGAAAGTACCAGTACTCTCTTGAAAATAATAGTAACGAGGGATGGAAAAATTTTGGTGAAAGCTTGCACGTTTGGAGTGCTACAGAAAGCGTCGATACCACAGCAACCAATGTCTATACGCGTTACATTCAACCGACCCAGATTGATCGTAATGACTTCCCCAAGATGCGCCGTCGCTATATTCGTTGTGTGAAAGATTAATAAAGTAATTTGTTTGGTGTAAAATAAGAGACGTCTTGAATTTATTCAAGACGCCTTTTTGTATAAAGTATTTTGAGATGGGACTTAGTCTTCTAGAGGAATGTAATTAAATGTCACCCCATTCCAGGAATCTTTTTTGCCGGGGACGTCGCCAACGGCAACGGGCTTACCTCGATAGGTATATACTTTTATAGTGCCATCACGACCGCCGGAGTCTGTAGCAAGTGCGCAAATCTTGAAATGGTTGTCATTGTCCATAATGAGAATCATGATGTCCAGTTTCTTTTTCTTTATTAAATTGCTTTTGTAAATTGCAGCGACATTTCCACCGGAGGCTGTTTTTTCAGAGGTGAGTTCGATAAAGTCTTTACCGGCGTTAGCCTTGAGCTCGGTAACGATTAGCTTCTGGAACTCGTTCCCCGCGCCGTTCTGATTTGCAACGGACCAGGAAACTCTAACTCTCATGACTTTTACATTTTGTCTGTTATCTGTACCGAGGAAAAAGGAGTGGAAATTATCTTCTATGGATGCTAACGCGATTGCTTTATGCAGTGCGTTTAATACTTGTGTGTCTGCTGCGATCTTTGCATTTTCGATTTGGTTTGTCACTTTGGGCACACCTACTGCAGCGAGAATGCCCAATATGACAATCACCACCATAATTTCGATAAGTGAAAAACCTTTTTTCATAAAAACCTCCGGTAAAGGACTTTTTGGAAAAGATAAATATTTCGCGTAAAAATGACTTTTACTTTTCGTAAATAACGAAGGCAAACTGCTTGCTGTCTGGAGCCCAGGAATTCACGTTGACCGTTCCCTGGCCGCCGAACAGTTTAAGAATGGTCTTGGGTGCCGACCATTTGTCATCCCGGCCGTTGCTCATGTCATCCCGGCCGTTGCTCATGTCATCCCGGCC